>NZ_JBFAOO010000055.1:23702-42093 GCF_040675265.1 Microbispora sp. NPDC049633 | reverse complement strand
GGCCGGCGCGGCGGGCGGCGTGGCGAACAGCGCGCCCGGGGGAAGCGGCGGCGGCGTGCCGTTCCACGGCACGAAGTCCGGCTGCGCCGCCGCCGGCTGGACCGCCGGGGCGTGCCCGTTGCCGCCGGCCATGCCGTTCGGAGGCGGGGCGACCAGCACCGGCGCGGCGCCGCCGGAGGACGCCGCCACGACCGACGCCTCGATCACCCGCGTCCGCGGCAGCGGAAGCCCGGCCGGGACCTCGCTGTGCGCCTTGTGGGCCGCCACCGCCGCCGTGTGGTACGCCTCGATCTCCTCGTAGAACTCGTCCGAGGTGTAGACCGAGCCGTCGATGAGCGGGCCCATCCTGCCCTCGATGACCGCGACCACGTCGTCGCCGTTGAGCGTCTTGTGCTGTTCCAGGGCATGCGCGACCGACAGCACCTCGCGGCGGTTGTCCCGCAGCAGCTCGGCCGTCTTCTCCAGCAGCCGGCTGAGGTTGAACTCGATCCGCTCGGGGAGCATGTCGGGCACCATCTCGTCGCGCCGCCCGGCCGGCGTGCCGGTGAAGCCGATGCCGCCGCCCCCGGGCTGCGGCTGTGCCGCCTTGCCCTCGCGCAGGCCGAGCTCCTGCAGCGCGGGCAGCGAGGCGACCCCGATGCCCATGCCCCAGTGGGCCTCCATCAGGCCGGTGATCGCGGTCGCGCTCTGCAGGTCGCCCGAGACGCCGGAGGAGTTGTCCTCGCCGAAGAACATCCGCTCCCCCGCCAGGGAGGCGAGCGACACCATGATGTCGGCCTCGTACTCCGACTTCCACCGGGTGAACTGGTCCTCCGGCTTGATGCTGGCCACCATGCCGAGATAGTCGGCGCCCTTCTCGATCGTCGCCAGGTCGATCTCCAGGTGGTGGCGCGTGCGGTAGGCGGCGACCGCGTGGCACGCCTCGTGCACCGCGACCGCGTGCCGTTCGCGCTCGATGTACTCGACGTCCTCGGGCGGCCCGAGCTGCTTGAGCCGCTTGGCCCGCATCACGTCCGACCAGGTGATCGTCTCCCGGCCGTCCCGGATCGCGGTGATCAGCGACTCGTTGACCAGGTCCTTGATCGTCGCGCCGGTGGCGTACGGCGTGATCGTCGCGAGCTTGTCGATCTGCTCGTCGTCGAGCTCGTGGCTGACCTTGTCGAAGTAGCCCTTGTAGGTGCGGATCCGGCCCGCCTTCGAGGGATAGCCGACCTTGTAGATGCGGTCGATGCGGCCCGGCCGCAGCAGCGCCTCGTCCAGGGCCTCGGGCAGGTTGGTGGCCATCATGATGAGGATGCGGTACTTCGGCGGCGGCTTGGGCCGCATGCCGAGCAGCCTGCGCACGTAGCGGTTGACGAAGCCGCGCGGCTTCTTCAGGCCGCTGATCTCGGTGAGCAGCGCCTCCAGCGTGCCCATCCCGCCACCGCCGCCCATGCCCCCGCCGTACATCAGGCGGTTGACGAAGGCGCCGGTGCGCGGCATCCGCGCGGGCTCGGCCGCGGAAGCCGGGCCCGCGGCCTGACGGCCGAGCACGGTCCGGGTGTGCGGGTCGAGGTAGGCGAAGCCGTTGCACCCCGAGTTCTCGAACGGCGCGGGCACGGACCGGCCCCAGCCGCCCGGGCCGCCCTGGGCGAGCGCGCCGCGGTTGCCGAGCGAGTCGGCCTCGTCGAAGAAGACGATGACGCCGCCGTACCGCAGGGCCAGTTTGCGCAGCTTGCGGAACAGCGACTTCACCTTGAGGACGCCGACGCCGAAGAACATGTTGATGAACGCGCCCGGGTCGACGAACACGTACGGCTTGCCGGTGGAGCCCGCGACGGCCTCGGCCATCAGCGTCTTGCCGGTGCCGGGCGGGCCCCACAGCAGGATGCCGCTGGGCACGTAGCCGCCCCTGGCCTCGATCTCGTCCGGTTTCTCCAGGAAGACGATGTTCTCCTTGACCCGCTCGACGACGTGGTCCTGGCCCCAGACGTCCGAGAAACGCGTCTTGATGTCGTCGGGGTAGTAGACGTCGACGCCGCCCCGCGACAGGAACCAGAAGATCGCCACGAACTGCCCCACGGCGACCACCATGATCAGCATGAGCTGCAGGACCATGGGGAGGAAGCCCCACACGGTGGCCGGCACGCTGTACAGCGCCTCGAGCGGAGAGACCTGCTGCACCTTGCCCAGCACCAGCGCGATGACCGCGATCCAGACGACCCACTTGATCGCGCGGGCGATGCGGTAGCGGTTCCAGTCGTTGAACCTGCGGTGGGTCCAGCGGTTCCAGCCGCCGAAGACCTTCCGGGTCCAGAACCCGTGGTAGCCGGCCGACCGCTCGCTGATCAGGAAGTGGATCTGCCGGAGCACCTCGACGCCCGCCAGCCACAGGACCCAGGGAGCGTTCACCACCGTCTTGGCGACCGCGTCGTACAGCGGGATGATCCCGGGGTACGTCACGATCTCGTTCCACACCAGCACGCCGAACGCGACGGCGAGCAGGATCAGGAACTTGGTCCGGTCCCACATCGGGAGGCGTTTCCTGGTGCGGGGGTCGCGGTCCACCGGACCCGACCCCGGTTCGCGAAGCCCCTCGTGGTGCTTCGGAGGGAGGGCCGTGCTCATGTGAGGGGCTCCTTCACGGGTTGATGACGCGCTTGACCTTGAAGGACTTGACGACGGTGTCGATCTCCGCGGCCCGCTGGCGGAAGCAGGCGGGCGAGCAGCGGATCAGGAGAGTGGAGACCGTCGTCCCGTCGGCGGACAGGTAGGCGGTCTCGTCGAAGGTCTGCACCGGGCCCCCCAGCAGCCGGTAGTTGAACACGCTGTGCACCCCGCGCACGCCGTCCGATATGGGCAGCACCTCGTCGGCCAGCAGCTCGAAGCCCTTGAAGGCCGTGGCCTCCTCCATCTTCTTGCGCGTCTCCTGCGGCACGGCCACGTAGAGTCCGCTGGAGTTGCGGAGCTCGTTGAGCGACACCGCGTTCTGCGCGTCCTCCGTGAGCTTCTCCACCTTGACGAAGACGAACGGCTGGTCGTCGCCTCCGGCCGCCCCCTGCAGCAGATGCCCCGCGGACGGCTGCGCGTGGGCGTCGAACGCCCTCGTCCACACCAGCTGTTTCTGCACCTGCGCGGTGGCCGACTCCGTCTCGCCGTAGACCGCCTCGTCGAGCGTCTTCTCGTCGATCTGCCGCCACGACGCCGGAACCTTGAAATAGGTGCCGCCCGAGTCGTCGCGGACGTACGTGTATTCGGGGCCGGCACAGCCGGACAGCAAGGAGGCGGCCATCGCCGCCCCCACGACCGTGCCCACCGCCCCGGCCCTTACCCGCGGTTTTTCCACCAGGGCCAAACCTCCGCTTTGCGGGTCTACGAGGTAGTAGTGCCCGTTTTCCACCTGTCCATCTCACGGTAAGTCGGCGATGCGCCAGAAAACTAGACCGAATCTTTTCCGGATTCTGATTCCTCTCGTTACACGGAGGTTGCGTGACTTCCGGCCGGCCGCGGCACCGGAACGCCCGCGGCGCCGTACTGCTCCTTTCTGGCGATACCCAGTGGACGACCACCGGAAGCGCACGCGGCATGTCGAACGGCCGAGCCGGATGGGCCGATGATGTAACGCCTGACTGCATCGAACACGACAACTTGATGCATGACGTCAGGAATCGCCGTGGGAGGGGCTGGAGGACATGAAGCAGGTCTACGAAGAGGACGGCACCGGCGAGGGGCCGGACGGCTTCTTCGGATCGACGGCGGAGCGCATGTTCTCCGAGGTGTGGTCCCGGCAGGTCCTCACGGTGAGGGAACGGCGGTTGCTGCTGCTCGGCCTGCTCGTCGGCCAGGACATGGACGACATGCTCGCACTGCATCTCGACACCGCCCTGCGCTCGGGCGAGCTGAGCCCGGCCGAGCTGCGCGAGACGGTCGTGTTCCTCACCCTGTACGCCGGGTGGCCCCGCGCCGCCCGCCTGAGCGCGAAGGTCGAGGAGCTGATCAGCCGCATCGCCGAGGTGTGACCCCGCTACGGAGCCGGACGGACTGGCCGGTGCGGTGGGTACGCTGCCGTCATGCCCACCGCACTCATCACCGGCGCGACCGCCGGCATCGGCGCCGCCTTCGCGCGCCGTCTGGCCGCCGACGGATTCTCCCTGGTCCTGCTGGCCCGCGACGAGGAACGGCTCGCCGCCTCCGCCGAGACCCTGCACAAGCGGTACGGCGTGCCGGTGGAGCCGCTGCGCGCCGACCTGACCACCGAGGAGGGCATGACGGCGGCCGAGGAGCGGCTGCGCTCCGGGGTGGACCTGCTGGTCAACAACGCCGGGTTCGGGCACCGCGGCGGATTCCTGGACACCCCCGTGGAGGACGAGGTCCGGATGCTGCGGCTGCACTGCGAGGCGGTGCTGCGGCTGACCCGGGCGGCCCTGCCGTACATGATCTCCAAGGGGCGGGGCGGAGTGATCAACGTGGCCTCGGTCGCGGCGTTCCTGCCCGGCGGCACCTACAGCGCTTCCAAGGCGTGGGTGGTGAATTACAGCTCCTCTGCGGCCAACACGGTCAACCGGCACGGCGTGCGGGTGATGGCGCTGTGCCCGGGATTCGTGCGGACCGAGTTCCACGACCGGGCCGAACTCGACATGTCCGGACTGCCGCGCTTCGCGTGGCTGTCGGCCGACCGCGTCGCCGCCGTCGCGATGCGCGACCTGGCCCGCGGGGCCTGGGTGAGCGTCCCCTCGGCCCGCTACAAGACGGTCGCGACGCTGGCCAGGCTCCTGCCGCTCAACCTGGTCGGCCGCGTGGCGAAGGTGCGCTACCGCTGACTCACAGACGTTCGACGTTCGGCCCACGGCAGCGGCCCCGGGTGTCGAAGACGAACCGGCTCGCCCGCTGGACCATGTCGTAGTCGTAGCAGTCCTGCCCGCCGAGCACGACGACCGCGTCCGCCCGCGCCAGCTCGGCGGCGTCCGGCTCGACGACCTCGACCCCGGCCGGTACGACGAGGTCGTGGGCGCCCCAGCCCGCGGTGCGGGGGTCGGCGGCCCGCACCCGGGCGCCGAGCCGGCACAGCGTCTTGGCGACCTCGACCGGCGACAGCCCGAGCAGCAGGATCCGGCTGCCCCTGATCGAGCGGCACCTGCGGTTGAGCGCGAGACACAGCCGGTCCACGACCTGGGCGGGCATGTGCGCGTTGACGTCGTTGGCCGTCTCCACCAGGCGGAAGGCCGGTCCCACCCCGCGCCGGATCCCCCACGGCAGGTACGCCACGTCGAGCGGCAGGCAGGGGTCCTCGATCCCGGGGCCGGGCGTCACGGCGGCGTGCCCGAAGGGCGTGGTGGCGGCGGCCTCGACCGCCTCCCACACGTCGACGCCGAGGTGCGCGGCGAAGATCGACAGCTCGTTCGCCAGCGCCGCGTCGACGTGCGCGCGGGCGCTCTCCAGCAGGGCGCACAGCTCGGACACCCGGGGCGAGGAGACCGGGACGGTCTCCCGCACCAGCCGGCCGTAGAAGTCCGTCACCGCCCGCAGCGAGGCGGCGTCGATGCCCGAGACGACCTTGGGCGTGTTGCCGAGCCGCCAGCGCGGGTTGCCCGGCGCCGCCCGATGCGGGCTGTGGCCGAGGTGGAAGTCGTCACCCGCGCACAGCCCCGATCCGTGTTCCAGCAGCGGCCGTGCGAACTCCTCCGTGGTGCCGGGGTAGGCGACGCTCTCCAGCACGACGGTCGCCCCCGGCCGCAGGTAAGGGGCGACCCGGCCGGCGGCCGTGCCGAGCGGGCCGAGGTCGGGGGCGCCGTTGCGCATCCGCACGGGCGTGGTGAGCACGCAGACGTCGAAACCGGACGCGTCCGCCGCGTCGGCGCTGGCCGCGTACCGCCCGGAGGCGTGCGCGGCGGCCAGCGCGCCCGCGCCGACGCCCTCGACGCAGGGCTCCCCCGCGTTCAGCCGCTTGACCCGCCACTCGTCCTCGTCGAGGCCGACGACGCGGAACCCGGCCTCCACGGCACGCATCGCCAGGGGCAGCCCGGCGCGGTCCTGGCCCACGACCAGCAACTTCTCCGCCACGCTACGACTGTAGGAGCGACCCCGCCGTCATCTGCGGAATTGACGGACGGGACCGCTTTAAGGCTTGGGTACGGATAGGGAAAAGTCTCTTCCGGCGGCCTCCGGGCACCCCGTCGGCGGTGGGAGCAGGGGCTAGCTTCTCCACATGATCAGGGAGGAGCCAGCATGAAACCGGACGACCGGATTCGTGTCATGGAGATAATCGCCCGGATGAACGTGAGCGGTCCCGCCACCCAGGTCACCGGGCTGTGCGAGCGGCTCAGCGCGGTGGAGTTCGACCACCGTCTGTACACCGGCTACGTCGACGGCGGCGAAGGCGACCATCTGCAGCTTCGCGACGCGACGATCCCGGTCCACCGGGTGCCGGGCCTCGGGCGCGCGATCAAGCCGGCCGACGATTACCGGGCTCTGTTCCGGCTGGCCAATGCGATGCGCGAGTTCAGGCCGCACATCGTGCACACCAGGACCACCAAGGCGGGCACGCTCGGCCGCCTCGCGGTGCGGCTGTCCGGCGTCGGGGCGGCGCGCGTGCACAGCTACCACGGCCATCTCCTCGACGACCAGCTGTCCCGTCCCCGGCGGGCCGTCTACGTCCGCATCGAGCGCCGCCTGGCCAGGATGACCGACCGCCTCGTCACGGTCGGCGCCCGGGTGCGCGACGACCTCCTCGCCGCCGGTGTCGGCAGGCCCGAACAGTACGTCGTCATCCCGCCCGGCACCGGGCTCGGCCCGCTTCCCGAGCGTGCCCGGGCCCGCGCCGCGCTGGGCGTCCCGCTCGACGCGCCGGTCGTGGCGTACGTCGGGCGGCTGAAGAAGGCCAAGCGGCCCGATCGGCTCGCGGAGGTGGCCAGGGCGGTTCTCGCCCGGCTGCCCGGCACCCGGTTCCTCGTCTGCGGCAGCGGCGAACTGAAGGAGGAGGTGGAGCGGGCCGTCATGCCGATGTGGGACTCCTTCCGGCTGCTCGGCTGGCGCCGGGACGTCGAGACCGTGTACGCCGCGGCCGACGTGGTGCTGCTCACCTCCGACAGCGAGGGCACCCCGCTCGCGCTCGTGGAGGCCGGCCTGGCGGGCCTGCCGGTGGTGGCCACCCGGGTCGGCAGCGTCCCCGAGGTCGTCATGGACCACCGCACCGGGTTCCTGACCGAGCCGGACGCGGACGAGATGGCCGACCACGTCGTACGGCTGCTCGTGGATCCCGGCCTGGCGCGGCGGATGGGCGAGTCGGCCCGCACGTGGACCGGGCGTGCCTTCTGCGTGGACCGACTGGTGGCCGACACCGAGGCCCTCTACCGCGCGCTGCGCGGCGCGACGCGGTCGGAGGTGGGGAGCCGTTGACGCCCCTTCCCCTGCCGGCATCAGTTCCGGCACTGGCATCCCTTCCAGCGCTGGCATCCGTTCCGGCACTGGCGCCCGTGCTCGCGGGAGCCGCCGCCTGCCTGCTCGCCGCCGTGGGGCTGCGCCCGGTCCGCCGTACGGTCCCCTACCTGGGCGGGGTGACGCTGGCGGCGGCCACCGCGGGCGCCGCGATGGTGATCCCCGGCCTGCCCGACCGGCGGGTGGGCGCGGTCCTGCTGGCCGCCGCGGCGGTGGCGCTGCTCGGCCTCATCGCGGACGTCGGCAGGCTGCCGCTCGCCACCCGGCTCATCGTGGAGTCGGTGGCGGCGGGCGGGGTCGTGCTGTGCGGCGTGCAGGTGACGCTGACGGGCGACTGGCTCGACGGGCCGGTCAGCGTCATGTGGATCGTGGCGATGACCAACGCGTACGGGCTGCTCGACCGGCTCGGCGGCGCGCTGGCCGCGGTCGCCGCCGTCACCGGCGCGTTCCTCACCGGGACGGCGCTCGTGCTGGGCGACCCGTACCTCGCGGTGCTCGCCGCCGCCCTGGCCGGGGCGTCCCTCGGCGCCCTTCCGTATGGCAGGGCGCGGGGCAGGGTCCGGCTGGGGCCGTCCGGCTCGCTGTTCGCCGGGTTCGTCCTGACCTGCACGGCCGCCGCGCTGACGGCCGGGCGGGACACCGCCGTGATCGCGGCCGGGCTGCTGCTGCCGGCGCTGGCGGCCGTCGTGGGGGCGGGGGCGTACGCCGCCCGCCGGCCGCGGCGGTCCGGGCAGGCCCGGAAGGCCACGCCCGCCCTGTGCGGCGTCTCGGCCGGCACCGGGACGGCCGGGCTCGCGGTCGCGCTCGGCTGGGTGCCCGCAGGAGCCGCGGCCGCGGTCACCGCCGCGACCGCCGCCGCCTACCTCTCCCATGCGTGCCTGCGGCGCGGCCGTTTCCACGCGTTCCACCCGTTCGACGCGCCGCGCCTGCGGCGCGACGGCTCGCGAGCGCGCCTCCGGCGCGACGAGATCGTGCGCGGGAGGCCGGTGGGAGTCTCCGTCCGGGCCCCGTATGGTGCAACGTCCGGTGCAGCGCCCCGTGAAGAACGACAGCGCGGGCGCGTGCCGCGCCCGCGCTCCGCCGGAAATCCCCCGCCGCCCTACGTACGGCGGGGGTGACCGGGATCAGCGGCCGATGTTGGCCTCGTGGCCGATGGACAGGCCCGAGTCGACGTCGAAGAAGTGCAGGTTGTGCGTGTCGACGACCAGCTCGATCTCCTGGCCCGGACGGACGTGGCTGCGGGCGTTGACACGCGCGGTCCACAGCGACTTGTCGCCGGTCAGCGGCAGCGTCGTCTCCTCGTCGTCCCCGTCGTGGGCGGCGGCCACCGTGTCCTTGTGCTCGACCGGCGGAGCGTCGATCGTGAACAGGACGTTGATCTCCGAGCCCAGCTCCTCGGTGACGTTCGCGCGGACCGGGATACGCACCCACCCGGAGCTGTTGCCGCTGGCCGAACCGGCGTCCTCGAAGTCGGAGGGCCGGATGCCGAGGATGATCTTGCGGCCGATGTAGCGGTCGAGGCCCGGCTTCTCCGCGAAGGTCGAATCCGGGACGGGGAGGCGGTAGCCGGCGAACGCCACGGCCGCGCCGCCGTTGTCACGGATCAGCTCGGCGTAGGTGAAGTTCATGGCCGGGGAGCCCATGAAGCCGGCGACGAACAGGTTGACCGGGTCGTCGAACAGGTTCTGCGGGGTGTCCACCTGCTGGAGGACGCCGTCGCGCAGGACGCAGACGCGGTCGCCGAGGGTCATGGCCTCGACCTGGTCGTGGGTGACGTACACGGTGGTGACGCCGAGGCGCTCGTGGAGCTGGTTCAGCGAGGCGCGCATCGAGACACGGAGCTTGGCGTCCAGGTTGGACAGCGGCTCGTCCATGAGGAAGGCCTGGGGCTCGCGGACGATGGCGCGGCCCATCGCGACACGCTGGCGCTGACCACCGGACAGGGCGGCCGGCTTGCGCTTGAGGTACTGCTCCAGGCCGAGCATGCGGGCGGCGTCGTTGACGCGCTTCTGGATCTCCGGCTTCGACATCTTGCGCAGCTTGAGGCCGAAGGCGAGGTTCTCCTCGACCGTCATGTGCGGGTACAGCGCGTAGTTCTGGAAGACCATCGCGATGTCGCGGTCCTTCGGGGGAAGGTGGTTCACGACGCGGTCGCCGATGACGATCTCGCCGCCGCTGATGTCCTCCAGGCCGGCGATCATCCGCAGGGCCGTGGACTTGCCACAGCCCGACGGGCCGACCAGCACCATGAACTCGCCGTCCCTGATCTCGAGGTTGAGGCCGTTCACGGCCTTCACCCCGCCCGCGTAGATCTTGTCGACGCTGTTCAGAACGATTGAAGCCATCCCCAGTCCTTCGCGTGTCCGAGACATGATGATGTGGATACGTTTTCAAGACTGTCCCGTGAAATGCCGTCTATTGTCAAGATTTCGATGACACAGGGCATGGAATGATGATGGAATCGTTTCCATGAACGGTCCAGCGCAGCGGCGGATAACCATCAAGGAAGTGGCGGAGGCGGCGGGGGTCGGGGTGGCCACCGTGTCCCGGGTCCTGTCGGGCGGCTCGGCGAGCGCCGGGACCCGCGAGAAGGTGCTCGCCGCGGCGGCGCGCCTCGACTACCGGCCGAGCGCGCTGGGCCGCAACCTGAGGCGCCAGCGGACGGGCGGCATCGGCCTGCTGGTCCCCGACATCACCGACAGCTTCTACGCCCGGCTGGCCGACGGCGTGCTGTCGTGCGCCCGCTCGTACGGCGAGCCGGTCACGGTGGGGGTCACCGGCGACGACCCCGAACGGGAGGCCGAGCTGATCGGCACGCTCATCGAGCAGAGCATGGACCGGCTGATCGCGGTGCCGTCCGGGGACGGGGACATGTGGGCGCCCGCGCTGCGCGCGGGGCTGAACGTGGTGTTCGCCGACCGGCGGGTGCGGGCGGACGTGCCCAGCGTGGTGCCCGACGACCGGGCGGGGGTGCTGACGGCGGTGGAGTACCTGGCCGGGCTGGGCCACCGGAAGATCGCCTACCTCGGCCGGCACGCGCAGTCGCAGCGGGTGAGCGCCTTCACCGCCGCGCTCGCCTCGCTGGGGCTGCCCGCCGACCGGGACCTCGTCGTGCACGCCCGGTCGAGCCGCGACTCCGCCTACGCGGCCGCCGCGGGACTGCTGCAGCACCGGCCGGACGTCACGGCGGTGATCGCGGGCGGCAACGTGCTCGGCGAGGCGGCCGTGCTGGCCGCCCGGGAGCTGGACGTGCGCATTCCCCGGGACGTGTCGCTCATCATGTTCGACGACGTGCCGTGGGCCGAGCTGTGCTCCCCGCCGCTGACGGTGATCGCCCAGCCGGCCCAGGACATCGGCTACCGCGCCGCCGAGCTCGTGCTGCGGCAGGGCAGGCGGCCTCCGACCGTCACACTGCCCACCCAGCTCGTCGTACGGGCGAGTTGCGGGCCCAGGGTCGCGAGCCCTAGGAGATGACCTTCTCGATCGCCTCGGCGATCTCGGGGGCCTCGGGGACGACGCGGGGGCGGAATCGGGCGACCACCTGGCCGTCGGCGGCGACCAGGAACTTCTCGAAGTTCCACTGGATGTCGCCCGCCTCGCCCTCCTCGTCGGGCACGGCGGTCAGCTCGGCGTAGAGAGGATGCCGTCCCGGGCCGTTGACCTCGGTCTTGTCCAGCAGCGGGAAGTCGACGCCGTACGTGGTGGAACAGAACTCCTTGATCTCCTCGGCCGTGCCGGGCTCCTGGCCCATGAACTGGTTGCAGGGCACGCCGACGACGGTGAACCCCCGGTCGGCGTAGGTCCGCTGGAGGGCGACCAGGCCCTCGTACTGCGGGGTCAGCCCGCACCTGGACGCCACGTTGACCACCAGGGCGGCCCCGCCGCCGAGCAGGCCGCCGAGGGTCGTGCCCTCGCCGTCGATCGTGGTCACCGGAATCTCGAGAACGCTCATGTCCGCACCCTAAACGAGGGTCCCGTCCGGGCTCGCCGCAGGGCGCGCCGCACGGCCGCACGGTAACCCGCGCCTCCCCGGAGGGTCGGCGTTGGGGGGCGGAACGGCAAAGAACCGGCCGCGGCGTGTCGCGATGCCGTCGGCGAGGCGGCTGTCCGTATTTCAATCCGCGTGAGGACCCGTCGCGGTGCCCGCCGGAAGCTCTTGGTGATCCGGTGCGGGCCGAGCGGACGGCGGCGCCCACGCCATGGGCGCCGCCGGACGGAGGGCGTCACGCGCGCCCGCCTTCCGCACGCGACCCGACGACAAGGACCGATTTGGACAGCAAAAGCCTTCTACGCAATACAGTCGCCGCCCTCATCGCGGCCACCGTGACCGGTGGCGGAAGCGGAGTGGCGTGGGCCGGCGAGTGGACCGCCCTGAACCAGACCGGGGAGACGGACCAGGCCGGGGAGACCGACCAGGCCGGGGCTACGGGCCAGACCGAGGCTACGGGCCAGGCCGAGGCTACGGAGCGGACCGCGGAGAGCGTGCGGCCCGTCACCCACCTGGGCGTGTGGACGACGCGGGCGGCGGCGCAGCCGCCCCGGTTCCGCCGGGCGCCGGCGAAGGTCCGCAGCAAGGCGTACGCCTTCCGGCTCGTCACCCGCCGCACCTGGTCCGGCCAGCAGTTCCAGTGCCTGGACAGCCTGTGGACCAGGGAGAGCAACTGGGACCACCGGGCCTACAACCAGGGCTCGGGCGCCTACGGCATCCCGCAGGCGCTGCCCGGGGACAAGATGGGCTACGCCGGCAACGACTGGAGATTCAACCCGCAGACCCAGATCAAGTGGGGTCTGCGCTACATCAAGGGCCGCTACGGCTCGCCGTGCGGCGCCTGGGGCCACTTCCGGTCCCACAACTGGTACTGACCCGGGCGGAGGCGCCCGGCGGCCTTACCGCCGGGCGCCTGCGCCGCCGGTCGGCTCGCCGGTGCCGCGATCGGCCCGCGCGCCCGCCCGTACGGCCATGGCCTGGACGAGCAGCTCCAGGCCGAACTCGAACTCCTCGTCGTGATCGCAGGAGTCCAGATGCGGCCGCAGCTCGCTGACCACGGGGAACAGCGCCGGATCCACATCCGCGATCGCCGCGCCGGCCCGCACCGCGTCGACCGGCACCGGGGCGAACGTCGGGGTCACCCCCACCTCCCGCAGCAGCGAGCCGACGACGTACGCGATGAACATGCGCAGCATGCGGACGGCCTCCCGGCCGTCGAAGCCCGCGTCGCGCAGGGTCGCCAGGGCGCGCTCCACCGGGAGGAGGCCCGCCGTCGACCCCAGTTGCCTGCTCACCACGACCATCGTCGAACGGGGGTAGTGGTGGGCGATGCGCCGGAAGGCCCGCGCCTGGATGCGCACCCGCTCGGTCCAGTGGGCGGACGGGTCGTCGGTGAAGCCGATCCGCGACAGCACGTCCTCGGCGACGGCGTCGAGCAGCGCGGCCTTGCTGGGCACGTGGTTGTACAGCGACATGACGCCGACACCGAGCTCGGCGGCGATCCTGCGCATGGAGACGGCGTCGGCGCCCTCCCTCTCGATGAGCTCCACGGCTGCGGTGACGATGCGGTTCCGGTTGAGCATGACCGAATCCTCCCTCACCGCGGACGTCCGGCGTCCATTGACGTACGTACAGCGTACGTGACACGCTCGCGGGGAAACGTACGGTGTACGTCAGAGGAGGTCCCCCGTGTCGACCCACGAGCTCTACACCATCCCCGCCGAGCTCTCCACGTGGGACGTGGAGATGACCGGCGCGGCCCGTTTCACCTGGGAGTACGACGACGGCCGGGACCGCATGCTCGCCCTCTACCAGAAGGGCAAGGACAAGCAGTGGGACTCCGTCAAGCGGATCGACTGGGGCATCGAGGTCGACCCGTACGACGTGCTCGGCGTCCCCGACACCACCCTCGCGATCCACGGCACCCCGCTGTGGGAGCGGATGGACCGGCGGCAGCGCGACGAGGTGCGCAGGCACAACGCCGCCTGGCAGTTCTCCCAGTTCCTGCACGGCGAGCAGGGCGCGATGATCTGCTCGGCCCGCATCGTGGAGTCGGTCCCCGATCTCGACTCCAAGTTCTACGCCGCCACCCAGACGATGGACGAGGCGCGGCACGCCGAGACGTACGCGCGGTTCCTGCAGGAGAAGGTCGGCCTGGCCTACCCCATCAACCAGCACCTCAAGGCGCTGCTGGACAGCACGCTGAGCGACTCGCGCTGGGACATGCCCTACCTCGGCATGCAGGTGCTGATCGAGGGCCTGGCCCTGGCCGCGTTCGGAGTCATGCGCGACGTCACCACCAAGCCCCTGCCCAAGCAGATCCTGGCGTACGTGATGCAGGACGAGGCCAGGCACGTGGCCTTCGGCCGGATGGCGCTGCGCGACTACTACCGGAACCTGTCCGACGCCGAGTTGCGCGAGCGCGAGGACTTCGTGATCGAGGGGTGCTACCTCATGCGCGACCGGCTGCGCGGCCAGGAGATCTGGGAGAACCTCGGCCTGTCGCGGCAGGAGGTCGGCGACGCCATGGAGTGCGTCGACCGGTCGGAGTACCTGCGGCTGTTCCGCGCGCTGCTGTTCAGCCGGATCGTGCCGTGCGTGAAGGACATCGGCCTGTGGAGCCCCCGCCTGCGGCAGGCGTACGCCGACATGGGCGTGCTCGACATGGCCGGGCAGAGCCTCGACGCGCTGATGCGGCAGGACGAGGAGATCGCCGACCGGCTCGACGCGGAGCGCTTCGCGCGCGAGGAGAAGGAGCGGGCGGAGGAGGTCGCCGGCACCATCGCCGCCGCCGACTGACCCGTCACTCTGGGCGGCCGGGGCGATCCGCGTCCCGGCCGCCCATCGGGCAGTGGATCCGCGGCCATTGTCCCCACCTGTGCGGGATCCTTGCCATACTCCGTCTTCGTGACACTGGAGTTGACGCGAAGCGGCCGCGGGTCTCGCCCGATCGTGGTCGGGGCGATCGGCCTGGTGCTCTTCCTGATCGCCGGCCTGGGCTCGTACGCCGTCGCGCGCGCCGATCGCGCGCAGGACACGAAATACTGCGGCCACGACTGCATCCCCGGCATCAGGATCGGCACCGTGGTCGAGGCTCTGCAGGGCCAGGGGCACACCTGCGCCGACAAGAGGCAGTTCTGGTCCTGTGAGCTCAAGGTCGGCAAGGTACGGTTCGAAGCGGATCTCTTCCGCGTCCCCAACGTGGCGGACTTCTACGAGTACATCGGCAAGGTCGAGGCCAGGATCGTCAATCCGGACAGCACCACTGCGGCGGCCGGGCTGGACTACATGTCGTGGTTCGCGGCCCTGCCGCACCGTGACGATCCCTCGACCGTCAAGAAGGTCCACGGCTGGCTGGCCGAGCAGATCACGGGCGACGGGGACATCACCTTCGTCCTCGGCTGGGAGTACGCGCTGGAGCGCGAGGCGAACACCCGGTCCGTCGAACTCACGATGAAGAGGAGACATTGATGGCGGCGCCCCCCGGCCGGCCGTACTCTCCCGACGGCAGGTTCTGGTGGGACGGCGCAGCCTGGCAGCCGGTGCAGCCGCCGCCTCCGGGATCCCCCGCCCAGCAGAACCCCGGCGTGCCACCATCCCCCGGGTTCTCCGCGCAGCAGGACCCCGGCGTGCCACCGCCCCCCGGGTCCGCCGCCTGGCAAGGCGGCGCCGTGCCACCGCCTCCCGGCTCTCCCGGCCGGCTGGGCGTCACCGTGCCACCGCCGCCGGGGCCCGCGACGACCGTCATCCGTCCGTCGCCTCACCCTGGCCGCAGCCGGCTCAGCCGTACGCCGCCCAGCAGGGCCAGCCGTACGCGCCGCCCGGCGCCGGGGGTCCCCCTCCTCCCGGCGTGGCCCCCCAAGGCCGCCGACGTGGAACGGCGGTGTTCGTGCTGGTCACCGCGGGCACGCTGATCGCGGCGCTGGCGCTGGGCGGAGCCACCGGCGCCGCCGTCGGCCTGGCGACCACCGAACCGGTGACGGACGCCTCCGCGCCTGCCTTCCCGGCGAGGTTCCCCACGGCGAAGCAGCGGTACCTGCCCAAGGTGACGGTCGACATGGTCGCGGTGAACTGGCTCCAGGCGGCCAATGGCTGGACATGCGCGAAGTCCGCGGCATCCGATCCGCTGACCGGCGCCAAGACGGGAATGATCTGCCGGCCCGGCGACTCCGCCAGGCAGCGGATGTCCGTCTTCATCTGGTACGACGGGCCCGACACGGTGGTGTCCGTGAAGGCCGACTGCAAACTCGGCGCCGGGGCGAAGGCATGCACGAGCCTCTTCGCGAAGATGGCGGACACTCTGCTGTCCCCCAGCAGGAGTCTGCGCGCGAAGGCGGAGACGTGGGCGGGCGAGAACGCGGACAGGGCGGCGGTGACGGCCATCGGCGGCATCCGGCTGCAGACCAGCCCGCGCCCGCACAGCATGGAGGCCGTGCCGGCGATCTGAGGGTTCCCGGCCGCGATCCGCTCGGTGACGCACCGCTCGGTGACGTGCCGCTCGGCCTCGGCCGCCGCACCGCTCCGGGTCACGGCACGCCGCCGGCCCGCCCACCTTCGGTTCCGCTCGGCCTCGGGTGTTCACAAGGCCGGCAGCAGCACGAGAACCAGCGCCGCGGCGGCGACGGCCAGCGCGCCGGCCCAGGCGATGCGCCCGTCCAGCCGGTGGTCGAGCGGGTGACCGTGCCTCAGCGCCCGTTCGAGGCGGCGATGGCGGATCCCGGTGCGCAGGAGCAGGACCGCCCCGGCCAGCGCGGCGGCCGCGAAAGGGGCGGCGAGGCCGGGCAGGTCGTGCCGTACGGCGAGCCCCGCCATCACCATGGCGGAGCCCGACATCGTCACGGCGGTACGGACCCAGGCGAGCCGGGTCCGCTCGCTGTGCAGACCCGGCCTCGGCACGTCGCCCACGGGGCCGGTCACCTCGACAGCAGGATCAGGACGAGGGCCAGGACGGCCACCCCCGCCACGCCGTACCCGAACAGAGGGGCCAGGGCGGGCGGCGGAAGCGCGCGGTCCTGCCGGAGCGCCCGGTCGATGTGCCGCCAGCGGGGGTAGGCCGAGCCCGCGGCCACGGCGGACAGCAGCACGAGCACGACGGCGAGCAGGGTACGCACCCACGGCACGAAGACGCCCTCGGGGACGACCGCGATGCCGATGCCGCCCGCGCTCAGCGCGAGCGAGGTGGTGATCCAGGTGAGGAACGTGCGCTCGTTGGCGAGGACGAAGCGGGGGTCGGGTTCGTTCTCTTCCATACGAGAACGCTATTTCCGCCCCTTTTCCCCTAGATTTGTCGGGGTTGCCGTTTTTATCGATTGCCGGGCGAAGCACAGCGCGGACCCGGCCGGACGGGACCGGGACACTCCGGCACGTCCGGCCACAGCGGTCCCGGCACCGGATCTACAGGCAGGCCTCGCTGACCTGGCGCAGATAGCGTGCGCCGTCGGTGGCGACCTTCTGCGCCGCGTCCACCGCCGCGTTAGCGTCGTCGACGTTCAGCTTCTGCAGGCTGTCGGCCAGGCCTTGAAGGGCGTCCCTGAGCGTGGTGTCGGCGGCCTTGCTCGCCATGCCCTCCAGGTCGGCGGCGCCGTCCTCGAGCTTCTGGCGCATGGCGGCGGGGTCGTCGGCGACCTTGCCGATCTCGCTGATGGTCCGGCTGATCAGCTGCGTCGCCTCGGCGCACGACTGGGCCTTGTCCACCGTCGCGCAGCCGGTGACCAACAGGACGGCGGCCGCGCAGGCGGCGGCGAACGGGAGGAGTCGCATGCCGGTCACCCTACCCAACCGCCGCCCGCCCGCCGCGGGATCAAATCGGGCTCCTTTCCGCGGCCCTCCGCCCGCACCGCCGGCCGCCGTGAGCCGAAGCCGAATCCCATTCCTCACCGCGCCATGACCTCGGCGACGACCCCGCGGAAATAACCGGCGACCTCATAGGCGAAGGCCATCCGCGACACCCCGGCCACGCGCAGGGCATCCCCGTGACCGATCACGACCACGGTCAGCACGCCCGCCAGCAGCGACCACCACAGGGCCGAGACGATCACCCGCGACAGCCGGGACGACTCCCGGAAGGACCGCCGCAGCCGGTCCCGGTGGAAGGGCACATGGCGCAGTTCGTCGGCGAGGATCCGGCCCGCGACCTCCGCCGCCAGGAGGTCCGGGACGCCGTCGCGCACGGCCCGGTAGTAGCCGAGCGCGACGACCTCCGCGAGCATCAGGACCATCAGCTCGGTGCGCAGTCCGAGGAGCCGCCGCAGCCGGACGAAGGCGGCGTCGGTCCAGTGGCCGGAGATCGTGGCGGCGCCCGCCGACTCCAGGAGCCGGCTCAACAGGCGGGCGTGCTCGCGCTCCTCGGCCACGAACAGGCGCACCGCCTCCGTGTACACGGGGTCGCCCGCCCGGCGGGCCTTGTCCAGGAGGCGGGCGCCGTCACCGTCCTCCCCCACCTGGAACCGCTGCAGGCTGCGTACGAGGGCGGGCTCCAGACGCGCTCCCGTGCTCCAGTCGGGGTCGCCCCAGGTGCGCCGCAGCAGCGCCGCGCCTTCGAAGTCGTGTAACCAGGCGGTGAAACCGCCCGTGTCGACCGTCGTCATGACCCACGAACCTACGGAGGCGATGTGCAGATTCCGGGGGGCGGTTCGTAGAGGTTCGGTGCGAGCGGCCCCCGGCCGGGCGAGGCACCGATCACCCGATGAAGCGCCGTAACATCTGCGGCATGGGGAACTGCGAACACCTGCTCGTGACGGCCGACCCACAGCCGCTCACGCCGGAAGGCTGCCAGGAGTGCCTGGAGCGCGGCATGCGATGGGTCCACCTGCGCAAGTGCCTGGAGTGCGGCCACATCGGCTGCTGCGACTCCTCTCCCGGCAAGCACGCCACCGCCCACTACAAGGAGACCGGCCACCCGGTGATGCGCTCGTTCGAGCCGGGCGAGGACTGGCGGTGGTGCTTCGTGGACCAGCGCCTGGGCCAGGCCGTGTCATGAGTGCCGTGTCC
>NZ_JBFAOO010000055.1:0-23606 GCF_040675265.1 Microbispora sp. NPDC049633 | reverse complement strand
GTCCTGAGTGCCGTGTCCTGAGTGCCGTGTCCTGAGTGCCGTGTCCTGAGTGCCGTGTCCTGAGTGCCGTGTCCTGAGTGCCGTGTCCTGAGTGCCGTGTCCTGAGTGCCGTACCTGAAAGAGTGCCGCGTGCCGGGCGCCGGGTCCTGAGCCCGCTCAGCCGCGTTCGAGCGTCGCCTCCTCGAAGTCGAGCTCCTGCATGACCCGGTGGAGGACCTCGTCGTCGATGCGCCGCTCGTCCCGCAGCCGCACGAACACCTCGCGTTCGGCGGCGAGCATCTCCCGGCGCAGCCGCCGGTAGACCGAGGCGGGGGTCTCCTCGCCCTCGGGGCCGGTGCCGCCGCCGAGCCGCTCCCAGGCGTGCAGGGCCTTGCGCTCGGCACGGGCGCGCAGCTGCTCGACCACCTCTTCGTGGACCTCCAGCACGCCGGCGGCGGTGAGCTCCTCGAGCCGGGCGAGGGCGGCGGCCGCGGCGGCCTGCTGGGCGCCCGCCTCCGCGAGGTCGTCGCCGTAGCGCTCCCGCGCGGTGGACACCCCCAGCCGCCTGATCAGCCAGGGGAACGAGAGACCGTGGACGATCAGCGTGCCCACGACGATCGTGAACGTCAGGAACAGCAGCAGGTTGCGCTGGGGGAACTGCTCGGGCAGGGCGAAGGCCGCGGCCAGCGACACCACCCCGCGCATGCCCGCCCAGCTCGTCAGCATCACGTTCTGCCAGGACGGCGTCTTGGGCTCCCGGGCGCGCACTCTCTTCGACAGCATCCGCGGCAGGTAGGTGCTGGGCGGCACCCAGGCGATCCGCACGAGGACGACCACCAGGAACAGCACGATCGCGTACGTCGCCAGCTCCCCGGGCCGTTCGCCGTGCAGCCCGGCGATGATCGGGCGCAGCTGCAGCCCGATCAGGGCGAACACGATCGACTCCAGCACCAGGTCGGCGACCTTCCAGACCGCGCCCGACAGCAGGCGGGTGCCGTACGTCGTCCGGCTGAGCTCGTGGCCCAGGTAGATGCCGACGATCACGACGGCGATCACACCGGAGGCGTGCACGGCCTCGGCCGCGAGATACGCGGCGTACGGCACGAGCAGCGAGACGCCGTTGGCGATCAGCGCGTCGTCGAGCCGCCGCAGCGCGACGCCTGCGACGTACGCGATGGCGAGACCGATCGCGATGCCGAGGCCGGCGGCCAGGAGGAACTGCCCGCCGATGTCGAGCAGGCCGGCGGCGGCGCCGGTCATCGCGCCGACCGCGACCCGGTAAGCGGTCAGCGCGGTGGCGTCGTTGAACAGGCTCTCGCCCACAAGGATGGTCAGCGCGCGTCGCGGCAGGCCGAGCCTGCGCCCGATGGCGACCGCCGACACCGCGTCGGGCGGCGCGATGATCGCCCCGAGCGCGAAGGCCGCGGCGAGCGGGAGATCGGGGACGATCGCGTGCGCGACGAAGCCCACCACCACCGTCGTCGCCAGGACGAGACCGACGGCCAGGAGGCCGACGGGCCTGGCGGCGTCGCGCAGCCGCAGGTACGAGCTGTCCAGTGCCGCCGAGTAGAGCATCGGCGGCAGGAAGACCAGCAGGACGATGTGCGGGTCGAGGCTGTAGTCGGGAACCCCCGGCACGTAGGAGGCGGCCAACCCCGCCATCACCAGGAGCAGCGGGGCCGACCAGCCGCGCCAGTTGGCCAGGGCGGCGACGCCGAGGGCGCCGGCCGGGAGCAGGAGGAACTGCAGTGCCGTTGACGTGTCCATCAGACGACGAGGTTACTTACAGCTGGAACTCCTGCTGACCGGGGCCCTCACCAACCCCGGGAGCCCTCCCAGTTCTCCCCGTTCTCGTCCGACCACGGGATCGGGGAGTCCGCGGCGGGCTGTCCGGCACGCCGCCCCCCGCGTCGCTCGTGCTCGGCGTGCGGGTCGGGGGCCTGACCGGCCGGCCACTGGTCCGGCCGCAGGCGCTCACCCGTGGTGTAGAGCGGCGGTTCGTTCGGGTGCGACTCGTTGTTGACGTACGGCCGGACCGCGCCGAGCCCGAGGGGGTCGCTCGGGTCCACCGGCGCGGGCTGCTGCCCGGCCGGTTGCGGCGCCGCGGGCGGCGCGGCCGGAGGGTAGGCCGCCTGAGGGCCGGTCTGCGTGGCGGACGACGCGACGAGGCGGTCCTGGGTGGGCGTGCCACGGGCGACGAGCACGTCGTTGGGGCCGAGCGCGGCGGGCGCGGGATAGGCCTCGGGGGCCGGGGCGGGCGGCGGCACCGGCGGGCGGGCGTACTGCCCGGTTCCCGGAAAGTCCGGGTACTCGTAGTCGGCCTGGGCGGGCGGCTCGGGGAACCCCGTGTCGCGCGGCCCGCGGGCGTAGCCGTTCTCGGCCTGCCCGTATCCGTTCTCGCCATGCGCGTAGCCGTCGTGGGCCCTGCCGTAGCCGTCGTGCGCCGCAACGTGCCCGTCGGCGGCGGCGTACCCGTCCCGGGCCTGTCCATAGGCATCCTGCGGCGCGTTGCGGGGCACGCCGTAGGGGTCCTGCGGCACGTATCCGTCACCGGGCTGTCCGGCGTACGCGTCGGGTCCCGCGTAGGCGTCCTGAGCGCGCGCCGCGTACGCCTCCTGGGGCTCGGCCGCGTACGGGTCGTGGACCTGCGTGGCGAACGGGTCGTGGACCTGCGTGGCGAACGGGTCGTGGACCTGGGTCGCGTAGGGGTCCGGCCCCTGATCCTGAGGGTGCGCGGGATAGGCCCCCTGTGGGGCGTAGCCGTCCTGGCCCGCCGCCCCCTGCAGGGGAAATGGACCGGTCCCGGCGTCCTGCTCCTGGCCGCCCGCCTCGGCGAAACCCTCGTCCAGGGTGTCGATCAACCGTCCAACGTCGTCCATGGGCATGCGGAAACTCGCCGTGCACATCTCGCCCCGCCACAGGCTCAGCACCAGCGTTCCGTCGTGCCACGTGACCCGGAGCACACGGTCCTGGCCTCGCGCGTCGAAGAACACCTCGCCGAACGATGGCAGTGGGACAACTTCCGACATGGCAGACATAGTGCCTTTACCTGCCCTTTTCCGTCCACTCGATCACGGGAACCCTCGCGAAACGTCCGTTTCGTCCCTTTTCGACCTCACTGGGTAGATCGCCGTTGACCTTGAGAGCACTGACACCCCAGTGTGCCATGCGCGCCGGGAGGGAGTTCCTGGAACGCCAGGATGTGGTGGGACGGACACGCACCGGATGTCGGTGGCACCGGGTAGCGTTCTTCCGTGCCCAAGGACCGTCCCGAGCTCCCGCCCGTCGAAGAACTCCTCGCCACCGCGGTGACCGCGCTGGGCGGCGTAGAGCGCCCGGGCCAGGTCAAGATGGCACAGGCGGTGCGCGACGCCGTCGAGAGCGAGGAGCACCTCGCGGTGCAGGCGGGCACCGGCACCGGCAAGTCGCTGGCCTACCTCGTGCCCGCGATCAGGCACGCGGCCGAGAGCGGCGACGCCGTGGTGGTGTCCACCGCCACGATCGCGCTGCAGCGCCAGTTGGTGGACCGCGACCTGCCCCGGCTCGCCGACGCGCTGGAGGGCCTGCTGCCGCACCGCCCCGAGTTCGCCATCCTGAAGGGCCGCCGCAACTACCTGTGCCGCCACAAGATGGCCGCCGGCATGCCCGAGGACGAGGACGACCAGCTCTTCGACCCGCGTGAGGTCAGCGCCACCGGCCGGATGGTGCAGCGCATCCAGGAGTGGGCCAACGAGACCGAGACCGGCGACCGCGACGAGATCGTGCCCGGCGTGAGCGACCAGGCCTGGCGGCAGTTCTCGGTGACGGCCAGGGAGTGCCTGGGGGCGCAGCGGTGCCCCAGCGGCGCCGACTGCTTCGCCGAGCTCGCGCGGGAGCGCGCGGGCGAGGCCGACGTCGTGGTGACCAACCACGCGCTGCTGGCGATCGACGCGATGGAGGACTTCGCGGTCCTGCCCGAGCACGACGTGGTCGTGGTCGACGAGGCGCACGAGCTCGTCGACCGGGTGACCTCGGTGGTCACCGGAGAGCTGTCGGAGAGCACGGTCGGCCTCGCCGTGCGCCGGGTGGGCCGGCTCGTCGAGCAGGGGATCGCCGACCGCCTGCAGGAGGCGGGAGAGGACCTGCGCGCCCTGCTGACCGTCGCTCCGCCCGGCCGGGTCGACACGCTGCCGCAGTCGCTCGGCATGACGCTCGCGCTCATCAGGGACGCCGCGTTCGCCTGCATCACCGCACTCGGGCCGCGCAACAAGGACAAGGACGACCCGGAGAACGCCGGGCTGCGCAAGGCCGCCTTCACCGCGCTGGACGACGTGCACGACACCGCCCAGCGGATGCTCGACGCCTTCGGCCCGGCGGCCGGCGATGACACGGACGACGCCGACGACGCCGCGAACGGCGCCCACGCGGGCGACGCCGGGTCCGAGGAGGTCCACCGGGCGGAGGTCGTCTGGCTGGAGGAGGGCCGCGGGCGCGTTCCCCCCACGCTGCGGGTCGCGCCGCTGTCGGTCGGCGGCATGCTGCGCGACAAGCTGTTCGGCGACCGGACCGTCGTCCTCACCAGCGCCACGCTCGCGCTTGGCGGCACGTTCGACGGCCTGGCCCGCCAGTGGGGCCTGCGCGCGGGCGAGTGGACCGGCCTCGACGTCGGCTCGCCGTTCGACCATCCGCGCCGCGGCATCCTCTACGTCGCCACGCATCTCCCCCAGCCCGGCCGCGACGGCCTGCCCGAGGCCTACGTCGACGAGATCGCCGAGCTCATCGAGGCGGCCGGCGGCCGGACGCTCGGCCTGTTCTCCTCCATGCGGGCCGCCAAGGCCGCCACGGAGGCGCTGCGCGAGCGGCTGGACGTGCCGCTGCTGTGCCAGGGCGACGACTCGACCTCGCAGCTCGTCAAGCAGTTCGCGGGCGATCCCGCGACGTGCCTGTTCGGCACGCTGTCCCTGTGGCAGGGGGTCGACGTGCCGGGCTCCTCGCTGACCCTGGTGATCATCGACAGGATCCCGTTCCCACGCCCCGACGACCCGCTCGCCTCGGCCCGGCAGCGGCACGTGGCGGCCACGGGGGGCAACGGCTTCATGGCGGTGGCGGCCACCCACGCCGCGCTGCTGCTGGCGCAGGGCGCGGGCCGGCTGCTGCGCTCGATGGACGACCGGGGCGTCGTCGCCGTGCTCGACCCGCGGCTCGCCACCGCCCGTTACAGCGGGTTCCTGCTCAACTCGCTGCCGCCCTTCTGGCGCACCACCGACCCCGCGAAGGTCCGCGACGCCCTGCGCCGCCTCACCTCCGGCTCCTGAGCGGAGGCGGCCGGGATCACATCCTCGTGACGGCGGCGAAGGTCTCGCCCGCGTTGAGGCGCCGTACGAGGTCGAGCACGGCGTGCGGCCCGCCGTTCGCGGCGACCCATCGGCTCACCCGGCAGGCCGCCTCCGCGTAGGCGCGCCGGTCGGCGCCGGCCGCCCGCAGCCAGGCGTCCAGCGTCACCGGCAGCGGCGCGCCCGGGCTCACCAGGCAGCGGTCGGCCGTCGTCTCCGGGGCGAGATAGCGGGGGTCGCCGGAGACCAGCACGGCCAGCCCCTCGTCGAACCACTGCGGCACCTCCGCACCGCCCGAGTCCAGCCTGGCATGCAGTTCGACGTGCGACATCTCGTGGGAGGCGATCACCGGGTCCACGCCCGCGGGCGACAGCATGACCGCGCGGTTCAGCACCGCTACGCCCCGCTCCCCGCCCCCGCCGATGTGGCGGTAGCAGCGGTCGCTGAGACAGGCGAGGATCCGGGGAGAGGTCCGCCTGCCGCCGTAGAAGGCGCCGACCCGCCGCTCCGCCTCCTCTACTGCGGACAGCACCTGTCGTGTCCGCGCCGGCGGCAGGCCCGGTTCCGCGTAGACGCCGGAGGCCAGCCGCTCCAGCCCGTAGCAACCCGGGCACGTGGTGGCGGCGACCGAAGGAAAGGCCACCGCCACGACGGCGGCCGCCGCGATCGGCAGCGCCGCGAGCACGGCGAGCAGCCACGCCCGTCCACGCCGTGATGGGCCGCCTCCCCTGCCGGCGCGCCGTCGCTTCCACACCATAGGCCGGTCCCCCCTCGATGCCGGTGGTCGTACGGCAGAGCCTCGCCGATCTCCGCCCGTCGCGCATCGGACCGGGGTATGACCGCCCGTGGCAGGAGGAGCCCGCCGCCGGCGGAAGCGGCTCGCCGCGGCGGGCGCTGGATCAGGGAGAGGGAATCGGGGGCAGCGGGCTGAGGTCGGGCCGCTTGGGGGCGAGGCCGTCGCCGGACGACGTGCCGCGCAGACGCCGCCCGATCCACGGGCCGAAGTGCTCCCTCAGCCACTGCACGTCCTCGCGGCGCTTGGCCCTCGGGTCCACCGCCTCGCGGGGCGGCCAGGTCTTGCGCCAGTCGTCCTCACCGGGCACGCCGAGCACGTGCAGGACTCGGGCGGCGACCAGGCGGTGGCCTTCGGCGTTCATGTGCAACCGGTCGCCGCTCCACGCCCGCCAGTCCCGCAGCCCCTGCATCGACCACATGTCCACCAGGTGGCAGCCGTACAGGTCGGCGATCGAGCGGACGTGCATGAAGAAGATGGCGAACCTGCCGCGCACCCGGCGCATGATCGGGGTGTCCCGGGGGTCGGTGCCGGTGAACAACACGACGTCCGCGCCGGTGGCCCGCAGGGTCCGTACGGCGGCGGCCAGCTTCTTGGCCATCTCGTCCGGGTCGCTGCCGGGGCGGATGAGGTCGTTGCCGCCCGCGCAGAAGCTGATCAGATCCGGCTTCAGGCCGACGGCCACGGGCACCTGCTCTGCGACGATCTGGTCGATCAGCTTGCCCCGCACCGCGAGATTGGCGTAGCGGAAGTCCGGCTCGAGTGCGGCGAGCCGCTCGGCGACCCGGTCGGCCCAGCCCCGGTAGCGCACCACCTCGCCCGGCGCCGGAGGAGGCGCGTCCGGAAGGGGGTCGTTGAGCCCCTCGGTGAAGCTGTCTCCGACCGCCACGTACGACCGGTAGCCCATGATCCCTTCTTTCGTCACTCGCCCATGTCCGCGATCGCGCGCAGCGCGAGCTCGTACGACCGCATGCCGAACCCCGCGATCGTCCCGGTGGCCACGGCCGCCACGACCGAGGTGTGGCGGAACTCCTCCCGCGCGTTCGGGTTGGAGATGTGCACCTCGACCAGCGGGGCCGTACGCTGCGCGATCGCGTCGCGCAACGCGTACGAATAGTGGGTGAAGGCGGCGGGGTTGAGGACCACGGGGGTCCTGCTGTCGGCCGCCTCGTGGATCCAGCTCACCAGCTCGGCCTCGTCGTCGGTCTGCCTGACCTCGACAGACAGGCCCAGCTCGCGGCCGATCTCGCGGCACAAGGCCGCCAGGTCCTCGAAGGTCTGCGCGCCGTAGACGTCGGGCTCCCGGCTGCCGAGACGGCCCAGGTTCGGCCCATTCAGGACGAGCACCTGCCTCATCGGGCGACCTCCCGGTACGCCGCCTCGAGCAGCTCCTCCGACGGGTTCTCCAGACGGGCGGGCCTGCCGACGTCGTCGAGCACGACGAACCGCAGCACCGCTCCCCTGGCCTTCTTGTCCACCCGCATGTGGTCGCGCAGCCGCGGCCAGGCGTCGGCGCGGTAGGAGGTGGGCAGCCCGACCGACTCCAGGATGGTGCGCGTGCGGTCCACGACGTCGCGCCCGACCCGGCCGTCGAGCCGGGACAGCTCGGCGGCGTAGACCAGTCCGATGGCCACGGCCTCGCCGTGCCTGATGCGGTAGTCCTCGACCCGCTCGATCGCGTGACCGAGGGTGTGGCCGTAGTTCAGGATCTCCCGCAGGCCGCTTTCGCGCAGGTCCGCCCCGACGACGTCGGCCTTCACCCGGATCTTGCGCTCGACCAGCTCACGGGTGTGCTCGCCCTCGGGGGTACGGGCGGCGGCGGGGTCGTCCTCGATCAGCATGAGGATCGTGGGGTCGGCGATGAACCCGCCCTTGATGATCTCGGCGAGGCCCGCGACGTAGTCGTCGCGCGGGACGCTCGCCAGCGTGGCGAGGTCGCACAGCACACCCTTGGGCGGGTGGAAGGACCCGACCAGGTTCTTGCCCTCCGGGGTGTTGATGCCGGTCTTGCCGCCGACCGCCGCGTCCACCATGGCCAGCAGCGTGGTCGGCACCTGCACGACCTGGACGCCGCGCAGCCACGTCGCGGCCGCGAACCCGGCCAGGTCGGTGGTCGCCCCACCGCCGACGCCGACGACCGCGTCGGAACGCGTGATGCCGTACCGGCCGAACGCCGACCACAGCTCGGCCGCCACGTGGACGGTCTTGGCCTCCTCGCCGTCCGGCACGGGCAGCGCGACGACCTCCAGCCCGGCGCCCTCCAGCGTCTCGCGCACCGGCCTGGCGATCTCGGGAAGCCCGGCGGGGTGGATCACGGCGACCGTGCGCACCTTCGCGTCCAGCAGGCCCGGCAGCTCCGGCAGCACATCGGTGCCGACGACCACGTCGTACGGGCTGTCGCCCCGCACGGTGATGCGCGTCGCGGTCACAGCGCCGCCTCGATCGCGGTCACCACGTCCTCGGGCTCGCGGCCGTCGGTGGCGACGGTGATCGCGGCGAGGCCCTCGTAGATCGGCCGGCGCTGCTCCATCAGCTGCCTGAGCCGGCTGCGCGGGTTGAGCACCAGCAGCGGCCGGGCCGAGGCGAGCCCGACCCGCTTGACCGCCTGGTCGAGCCCGACCTGGAGATACACGACCCGGTGGCCGGCCAGCAGCTTCTGCGTGTGCTCGTGCAGGATCGCCCCGCCGCCCAGCGAGAGCACGCCGGGGTGGGTCTCCAGCGCGTCGCGCACGGCCTGTGCCTCCAGCTCGCGGAACCGCTCCTCGCCGTCCTCGACGAACACGTCGCTGACGCTCTTGCCGGCGACGGCCTCGACGTCGGCGTCGGTGTCGCGGAACGGCAGGCCGAGGCGGTCCGCGAGGATTCGCCCGACCGTGGACTTGCCCGAGCCGGGCGGGCCGATGAGGACCGCGGCGGGGCCTTGTGGCGCCGATTGCATGATCACAAACCCTATTACTTGATGACCAGGGACGACAGGTAGCCCGCCAGGTTGCGCGCGACCTCTTCCACGGAGTCGCCGCCGAACTTCTCGACGGCCGCGTCCGCGAGCACGAGCGCCACCATCGCCTCGGCGACGATCGCGGCGGCCGGGACCGCGCAGACGTCCGAGCGCTCGTGGTGCGCCTTGGCCGGCTCGCCGGTCAGCACGTCGACCGTGGCGAGCGCGCGGGGCACGGTGGAGATGGGCTTCATCGCGGCGCTGACCCGCAGCGGCTCACCGTTGGTCATGCCGCCCTCGACGCCGCCGGCGCGGTTGGTCATCCGGCGCACGCCCTCGGGGGTGTTCTCGATCTCGTCGTGCGCCCGCGAGCCGGGGCGGCGCGCCGTCTCGAAGCCGTCGCCGACCGCGACTCCCTTGATCGCCTGGATGCCCATGAGCGCCGCGGCGAGCCGCGCGTCGAGGCGCCGGTCCCAGTGGGTGTAGCTGCCGAGGCCCGGCGGCAGGCCGTAGACGACGACCTCGACCACACCGCCGAGGGTGTCGCCGTCCTTGTGCGCCTTGTCGATCTCGGCGACCATCGCCGCGCTCGCGGCGGGGTCGACGCAGCGCACCGGGTCGGCGTCCACCGCCTCCATGTCGCCGGGGCCGGGCAGCACGTCGCTGGGCGCGCTCGCCTCGCCGATGGAGACCACGTGACTGACGATGTCGACGCCGAGCGCCTGCTTGAGGAAGGAGCGGGCGACCTGCCCGAGCGCCACCCGGGCGGCGGTCTCCCGGGCGCTGGCGCGGTCGAGCACCGGCCGGGCGTCGTCGAAGCCGTACTTCTGCATGCCGGCGAGGTCCGCGTGCCCTGGGCGGGGGCGTGAGCGCGGCGCGTTGCGCGCCTGGCCCTCCAGCACCGCCGGGTCCACCGGGTCGGCGGCCATGACGGTCTCCCACTTCGGCCATTCGGTGTTGCCGACGCGAATCGCGACGGGCGAGCCGAGCGTGCGGCCGTGCCGTACGCCCCCGGAGATCGTCACCACGTCCTGCTCGAACTTCATCCGTGCCCCCCGGCCGTATCCGAGACGGCGGCGGCGCAGCGCCTCGGCGAGGTCGGCGGTGGTCACCTCCACACCGGCGGGCAGGCCTTCCAGGATCGCGAGAAGCTCGGGGCCGTGTGACTCCCCGGCGGTCAACCAGCGCAGCATGGGGACAAGTCTTCCATGTGCGTCCCAGTGCGCCGCCCCCTGACACCCCCTTTACCATCCACGGGGGCCCCGATACCGGAAAACGGTCCGTCCTATATATCCGGAAAGGCCAGCGCCACGAGCGCACCCGCGAGCATGAACGGGCCGAACGGGAACTCCGTCGTGCGGGTGGCCTTGCGCGCCAGGAGCAGCCCCACGGCGTACAGCGCGCCGAGGACCTGGCCAGCCATCCCGGCGACGATCGTGGCCTGCACGCCGAGCGCCCCGGTGAGCAGTCCGATCAGCCCGGCCAGCTTCACGTCGCCGAGCCCGAGTCCCGTGGGGCGGGCGAACCACAGCACGGCGTAGACCGCGCCGAGCGCGCAGCCCGACGCCACCGCCGGCAGCAGCCGGCCCGACGGCGCGAGCAGGATCAGCAGGATCGGGTACGACGGCAGCGTGATCGCGTCGGGCAGCCGCCAGGTCCTCCGGTCGATCTCCGCGAGGGCGGCCCCCGCGAGAACCGCGTACAGCCACGCGGCGAGCACCCAGCCGTCGTGGACGCGCCAGGCCACCAGCGCCGCGGCCAGCGCGGTCGCGCCCTCGAGCACGTACGGCGGGCGGGGCAGCGGCACGGCGCGGGCCGCCGCGGCGATCGCCGGCAGCGCCTCCCCGCGGCGGTCGTCCGGCTCGGGGCCGAACCCGGCGGCGAGGGCCCGGGCGTAGGCCCCCGCGATGAGGCCGAGGACGGCGGCGGCGAGGACGGCGAGGGACACGCGGCCGACACTAACGCCCGCGCCCCCGCCGTGGCCCGTGGTGCGCCGCCCTGTGGACGACCGCGTTCCTGTGCACGGCGCGGCCGTAGCCGGGCGGCCGGTCTCGGCCCGCCGGAGGATCGAGCGTGCCAGGAGGCCGGGTCGGAGGCCGACGCGGTCATGTGCCGGCGTCGGCACGACCAGGCGGGAGGAGCCGGGGCGTCGCCCGGGCGGCGGTCGACGTCGCTCAGGCGCGGCGGCGGCTCCACCAGCGACCGCGGCGCTTCCCCTCGGCGGCACCCGAACGGTCAGCGGCCCCCGAAGGGTCAGCGGCCCCCAGACGCGCCACCGTGGCCCCCGGCACCTCGCGGGCGAGCCGGTCGACGGCGGAGGCGTCCCTCCTGGCCTCCTCCACCGTGGCGAGGGCCTGCAGCATGCCGCCCTCGATCACGAACGGAACCGGCCCGGCCACGTCCACCACCACGGCGGCGGCGCTCTCGTGCCGCGCCGCCTGGCAGACCTGCGGGGCGGTGGCCTGCACCGGCCGGGCGTCCGCGCGCCACCTGCGCATCGGCTCGGTCCCGGTGAAGGCCAGCACGGCCTCACGTCCGTCCTTGCCGACCAGTTTCGGGAGGGCCATCTCGCTCTCCTTCTCCTGGCGCAGGCCGTGCTCTCCCACTTCCGACTCGGTCAGCAGCGCGACCACGGGGACGAGCAGCCTGGTCCCGGCGAGCACCGCCAGGACGTCGGCCGCCGTCGCCGTTCCGGCCTGGAACGCCGACAGCGCCGCCGCGACGGACGCGTCGGTGCCGCCGTCGTCGTCGGGGCGCAGGGGCTGCGGAATCGATGGCACGTCTCCCGACCCTACCGCCCGCCCCGGACGACGCCGCACGCGCTCGGCGCCCCCCTTGGCCCAGCCCGGAAGCCGGATCAGCCCAGCGCGGAAGCCGGATCAGCCCAGCCCGGAAGCCGGATCAGCCCAGGACGGAGGCCGGATCAGCCCAGATCCGCGATGGCGATGACGGGACCGCCGCCTGACGGGCCCTGGTGGACCGCCGCCACGGAGACGAACACTGCCGGGTCACCGGTCACGCCCGCCGCCACCCCGCCGACGGTCGCCTTGATCTGGCGGTGCCAGTGGACGTCGGAGTCGTCGAGCATGATGTTGCGCCGCCCGCGTACGCGGCCCGAAGGGTCGGCCTCGCACTTGATGAACAGGTTGACCAGCCGGTCGCCGAGGTCGTCCGGGTGCGGGCGCTCGGGCAGGTCGACACCCGCGCTCCGGACGGCCTCCCAGATGCCGTCGGTGTCCAGGGCGTCCTTCATCACCGAGTGGCCGGCCCGGTAGCGCCCGCCGATCCCGCGCACGTTGCCCACGACAACGATCTGGGCCCGGTCGAGCTCGACGCCGCTGGAGCACGAGGCGACCGACGAGTAGAGCGACAGGTCCTTGTGGATCTGCTCGGCCGACGGCATCTCGATCTCCCCGAGCGCGACCGCGATGCCGAGCGCCGTGGTGGAGTTGGAGATGTCCATCGACTTCAGCGTGTCCTCGGTGACGACCGTCTGGCCGCGTTCCTTCGCGTCGGTGATCGTGGACAGGGTGAGCAGCGGCGTCTTGGTCTGCACGTAGTGGACGTCGGCCGGGTCGTCGATGCCGGCGATCTTCATCGCCTCGCGGACCCCGGCGGCCACCTTCTCGACCATCGCGGGCCTGCCGATGTCCTCGGGAAGGATCACCTCGCTCATCGCCACGCCGACGCTCACCCGCGGCTCGTCGGTGCGCACGGCCTTCGCCGGGTCGATCGTGGCGAAGATCGTCGCATGCGGGCTCAGCACGCCGTCGGTGCCGCCGGACCACACCAGGGGCACCTGCGCGACCTCCTCGGCGGAGCGGGTGCCCTTGGCCACGAGCACCTCGCGAAAGGCGCGGTCGGCGAGGATCCGCGTGTAGTCGTTCACGCCGCCGTTGCCCTCGGTCTTGCCGATCACGGCAAGCACGCGGTCGGCCTCGATCACGCCGTGGTCGATCAGCCTCGCCAGTCCGGAGGCGTCGGTGACGCTCTCGATGGGGACCTTCCGTACCTCGATCGGATCCGGCACTATGCCTCCACCCCTCTGTACACCCTCGTACCGATATTTCCTGACAGCGCGGCACCGATGTGGTGCAGCGAGGTGATCACCGCCCGCCCCCCGAAGTCCTCGGCGAAGCGCACGGCGGCCTCGACCTTGGGTCCCATGCTGCCGCCGGCGAAGTGACCGGCGGCCTGCAACTCGCGCAGGGCGGCGACCTCGATCTCCCCGATCGGGCGGGCATGGGGAGTGCCGAAGTCCACCATGGCGTTCGGCACGTCCGTCGCGATGACGAGGTCGGTGGCGCCGACGGCGGCGGCCAGCGCGGCGGCGGCGAGGTCCTTGTCGATCACGGCCTCCACCCCGGTCAGCGTGCCGTCCGCGCCGCGCACGACCGGCACTCCCCCGCCTCCGGCGGCGACGACGGTGAATCCGGCCTCGATGAGCGCGACCGCGGCGGCGGCGTCCAGGATCTCCACGGGCCGCGGCGAGGCGACCACGCGCCGCCAGCCGCGCCCGAAGCTCCGCCAGGCCTGGCCGTGCCCCTCGAAGCGGCGCGCCTCGTCCTCCCCGAAGTACCGTCCGATCGGCTTCACCGGGTCATGGAACGCCGGATCGGCCGGGTCCACGAGCGTGCGGGTGACGACGGTCGCGACCCGCGCGGACCCGAGCTCGCGCTGCAGGGCGTTCATGACGAGCGTGCCGATGGTGCCCTGCGTCTGCGCCACGCACCAGTCGAGCGGCACCGGCGGCACGACGTGCGCGCTGAGCTGGTTCTTCAGCAGGATGTTGCCGACCTGGGGGCCGTTGCCGTGCGTGAGCACCACCTCGTGCCCGGCTCTGATGAGCGCCGCCACGTGGGCCATCGCCTCGCCGATCGCCCGGTGCTGGTCGGCCGGGGACGCGCTCCCGTCGGGAGCCGTCATGGCGTTGCCGCCCAGTGCGATCAGTACGCGTCCGCCCACACCCGGAAACTATCCAGCCCCACCCGGGCCTTCATTGGCGAGTCTCGCCCACCCCTGTCACATTCATGGGCACATTTCACCAAGCCGGACACCGGGCGGCGGCGGCGCCTTCGGCACGGTCCGGGTGCTCAAGAGACGGTGAAGCCGCGCAGCACGTCCGCGATCTCGTCGACCTCGCTGAGCTTCCCCGACGCCACCGCGATCACCAGGTCGTACGCCGAGTCGTCGTCCGTGTCCACCCCTACACCGTTGTAGGCGAGGAAAACCACGGTGGGGACCCAGGCCACTCGCTTGTTGCCGTCGATGAACGGATGGTTGATGGCCAGTGAGTGGAGCAACGCGGCGGCCTTGGCCAGGAGGTCGGGGTACGCCTCCTGGTCGAACATCCGGGCTTGGGGCCGATGCACGGCCGAGTCGAGCAGCCCGAGATCACGAAGCTGGGGCGTGCCCTCAACGGCCAGTTCGGCCAGGTCCAGAACCTGCTCGACGGTCAGATAGCGGGTCACTGGGCGAGGCGGTCGAGCACCGGCTTCCAGCGCCGCACCGCCTCGACACCCAGGCGGTGCACTTCCTCATCTGCGGCGTTGCGGGCGAGGTACTCCTCCACCGCGGCGACCACGATCTGCTGCATGCTCCGGCCTTCCTTCTCGGCGCGCCGCCGGAGGGCCTCGGTCTGCTCGTCACTCAGTCGAAGCGTCATGGCCATGCCTCCATGGTACGGCGCGGTATCAGCGTGATACCACCAGCGCAGAGTATACGACCGGTAACGCTCCGCCATCGAACCGCTCAGCCGGCGCCGAGGCGGCGCAGGCGGGTCACCGCCTCGTCGATGACCTCGTCCCGCTTGCAGAAGGCGAACCGCAGGAAGTGACTGCCCCGAGCGGGATGGTCGTAGAAGACCTGGGTCGGGATGGCGACCACCCCGGCCAGCTCGGGCAGCCGCCGCGCCAGATCCAGCCCGTCGTCGAAACCGAGCGGCCGTATGTCGGTCTGCACGAAGTAGGTGCCGGCGGGCCGGAGCACGTCGAAGCCGGCCTCGGTCAGGCCCGCCACGAGACGGTCCCGCTTGGCCTGCAGGGCCGCCCGCTGCGCCGCGACCCAGTCCATCTCCTCCCGCAGGGCGTAGGCGACCGCGACCTGCCAGGGGGCGTTCGCGGTGTAGGTGAGGAACTGCTTGACCGCCTGGACGGCGCCGGTGAGCGGCGCCGGGGCGCACACCCAGCCGGTCTTCCAGCCGGTGACGCTGAAGGTCTTGCCCGCCGAGGAGATCATGACCGTGCGCTCCCGCATGTCCGGCAGCGTGGCGAGGGGCACGTGCTCGGCGCCGTCGAAGGCGAGGTGCTCGTAGACCTCGTCGGTGACCGCGATCAGGTCGTGCTCCCGGCACACGCGGGCCACGCACTCCAGCTCATCCCGGGTGAACACGGTCCCGGTCGGGTTGTGCGGCGAGTTGACCAGGATCACCCGGGTGCGGGCCGTGACCGCGGCCTCCAGTTCGGCCGGGTCGAAGGTGAAACGTCCCGCGTCGACCCGCAGCGTCACCGGCTTGCGCACGGCTCCCGCGAGCGCGATCGCCGCGGCGTAGGAGTCGTAGTACGGCTCGAAGACGATGACCTCGTCACCCGGTTCGCAGAGCGCGAGGACCGCCGCGGCGATGGCCTCGGTGGCGCCGACGGTGACGAGGACCTCCCCGTCGGGGTCGTAGGCGAGGCCGTACCACTGCTTGCGGTGCTCGGCGACCGCCTGGCGCAACTCGGGGAGGCCCGGCCCGGGCGGGTACTGGTTGAGGCCGCTCCGCACGGCCTCGACCGCCCGCTCCAGCATGCGCTCCGGCCCATCGGTGTCCGGGAAACCCTGGCCCAGGTTGATCGAGCCCGTCTCCACGGCCAGCTTCGTCATCGTGGCGAACACGGTCGTGCCGAACTCCCGCATCCGCCGCACCAGCGGCTCGCTCACAGCCGCCACCTTATCCGGCGTCACCGGTCCCGGCCCCGCGCCGGACGGCACCGGACGGCGGGCAGGCGTTTATGGTGATTTCGCAAAGGCCGGGAATACGCCGGTGCGCCCCGGCACGCGAAGGGACTGACGGGTGAGCGAACCGCGGGACAGGATCCGGCGGGTGGACGCGCTGCGCGGCTTCGCCGTGTGCGGGATCATGCTCGTCAACGCGTGGCAGCAGACGGTGCGGCGGACGCCGACCTCCCTGGACTGGGTGATGACGAACCTGTTCCAGAGCCGCTTCTACCCGATGTTCGCGTTCCTGTTCGGGCTCTCCTTCGCACTGTTCCTGCGCTCGGCGCGGCGGCGCACGCGGCGCCCGCGCGTCGTCATGCTCCGGCGCCTGGCCGTGCTCGCCGTGCTGGGCGCGGCGCACACCCTGATCGAGCCGGGCGAGGTGCTGCTGCCGTACGCGCTGCTGGGGGTGCTCGTCCTGCTCCCGGCGAGCCTGCTGCCCCGGTGGGCGGTGCTCACGGCCGGCTGCGGCGCGCTGGTCGCCTCCGTGCTCGACTCCCATCCGTACGTGCTGATCACCGCGCTGTTCCTGCTCGGCCTTGCCGCCGGACCGGGTACGGAGCCGGGGAGAGGACCGACGCGCCTCGGCGGGGCGGACGGCCTGGGCGGCGGGCCGCTCCTCGGCGTCGTGTGCGGGGTCGCGGCCGTGCTCGCGGCCTGGCTGACCTGGTGGTGGAACCACGGGCCGCCCGGCGGCGGGGTCTACCAGGCGGCGGCGCTGTGCGGGGCGGTCGCGTACGCGGCGGCGTTCCTGTTGCTCGCCCGGCGCGCGACCCTGTTCGAGACGCTGGGACGGATGACGCTGACCAACTACGTGACGGGCACGACGGTGATCGTGGTGGCGATGCCACTGCTGGAGGCCGACGACACGGGAGCCGCCCTCGTGCTGCTCGCCGCCGTCACGGTCGCCGTGCAGGCGGTCTTCTGCCGGTGGTGGCTGGCCCGGCACCGGTACGGCCCGCTGGAGTGGGTGTGGCGCACGCTCACCTGGTGGGGCACTTCGCGGGGCACCTGGTGGGGTGTGGAGACGACCGGGCAGACTGTGATCCGTGACCCGCGTAGCGCTGTGCCAGATTCCCGTCGACCACGACCCGGAGACCAACCTCGCGACCATGCGTGACGCCCTCGCGCGGGCGCGGGGGGCGGATCTCGCCGTGTTCCCCGAAGCGGCGCTCGCCCGGTTCGGCCCGCGGATCGTCGAGACGGCCCAGCCGCTCGACGGTCCGTTCGTCACCGGCCTGGCGGAGGCGGCGCGGGAGCACGGCACCGCGGTCATCGCCGGCGTCTTCGAGCCCGCCGCGGACGGCAGGGTCTGGAACACCGCGGTCGCCCTGCGCGAGGACGGCTCGCTCGCCGCGGCCTACCGGAAGATCCATCTGTTCGACTCCTTCGGCGCGAAGGAGTCGAAACTGGTCGCGCCGGGAGACGAGCCGGCGGTGGTGGAGCTGGCCGGGCTCAGGATCGGCCTGATCACCTGTTACGACGTCCGTTTCCCCGAACTGGCCCGCGCGCTGGTCGACCGGGGCGCGGACACGTTCGCGGTGATCGCCGCCTGGGGCTCGGGGCCCCTGAAGGAGGACCACTGGACGACCCTCGTCAGGGCGAGGGCCATCGAGAACACCACCTGGACCATCGCGGTCGGCCAGGCGCCCAATCCCGCCATACCGGACGGGTTCGGTGTGGGCCGCAGCATGCTCGTCGACCCGATGGGCGTCGCACGGCATGACCTGGGCACGGGCCCCGGCGTGCTGATCGCGGAGATCGACGCGGCGTGGACCGAGACAGCGCGCGCCACCCTCCCCTCGCTCGAACACCGCCGGCTCGGAGTCAGCAGATCGTAAACTTGGCCCCATGAGCGAGCCGGGACGCAGGACGCGGATGCAGAAGGTGGTTCCGCCGCGGCTGCTCGTGCCGTACCTGTCGGGCCGTCGCACCATCATCTCCGGCTACGTCTACCGGGTGCAGGACTGCGACCGCCTCATCACCCCCGCCGCGCTCGTCGAGGCCCTCGACCTGTGCTTCGACGGATCGGAGCTGACGCCGGACGTGCCCGAGCTGTACATCATGCGCTGGGACGCGAGGGACATCGACACCTACGTCGTCCCGTACGGGCCGCACATGGGCGGCGATTGGAGCGATGCACCGCCCTTCACCGGGAACGGCTTCACCGCCTCGCGCGAGCAGGTGGTGCCGCAGTTCCACACGATGCCCATGCCGATCCCGGCGGGCGCGGAGATCGTGCACCTCGCCGCGGCCGGGGAGCGTCCCTTCGCCGGGTACGACGGCCTGACCTGGCGGCCGGCGCGATGAGCGAGATCGAGCCGGTCGGCCTGGGATTCGTCGCCCGTTACCGCGACCGGGACTACGCCGCCGCGGTCGGGCCGGGCGGCGACGACGTGGTGCTGTTCAGCGAGACCCCGCAGGAGGGGTTCACCGCCGCCGGGGGCTACTGGCGGCTGCGGGTGAACCGGTCCGCCCTGGAGCGGCTCACCCTGCTGCGCACGGTCGGCGCCTTCGGGGGCGAGCCGTGCCTCGTGCTCGACGAGGACGACGGCGGCGACGGCGGGGAGGGCGGCCTGCACATCGCCTACACCGGCCACAACGGGCTGAAGGCCGAGGCGCTCGGCTACTGGCTGGTGGACCACGGCGCGTACGAGGTGGTCGTGCCCCGCGACGAGGTGCACGCGATCCGGGTGGAGCGCGTGCCCGTGCCGCTCGCTCCTGACCGGGCGGACGGTCAGGAGGCTTCTCGGCAGACCGGCGACCGGTAGCGGCGGACCCGGGCCGTCATCCACTCCGCCCTCGGACGTCCGGCGGCCCGCGATCGTGCTCCCGGCCCCGGCGCGGGCGCGGCCCACGCCGTCGACCGGAGCGGATCGGGCGCCCGTGTCCGGCCTGTTCACGATGGCCGCACCCCCGCTCGGCGGGCCGGGGCGTCGTCGTCCTGGCCCGGCCGGGGGTCGCGAGGCGTCAGCGGTGGGTGCGATGGCTGCGCCACTGGTCCATCAGCCGGCGCACCCGCTGCCGGTTCTCCGGATCACGCGTCATGGTCTTGGCCTTCTCGACGTTCGCCTGGCCCTTGGGGCTCTGCAGGTATTCCCTGATGCGCTGAACGATAGATGCCATTTGCAACTCACCATCCCTTTTGTGCCGTCACTGGACGGCTACCCACGGACACCGCCGCCAATCACCGGGGCGCGGGAGCGCACGGAACGTGGCCGGCGGCGCGGGTCAGACGGTGTCCACCTCCGCGTACGGCAGGCCTCCGGAGAGTTTGGGGTAACCGGGGCCGCGGTCGAAGAAGGCGGCGGGACGCGTCTCGCGCAGCCGCTCCCGCAGGCGCTCGGTCGCCTCCGCGTCCACGACGACGTCGTCGCGGGTGCCGGTCAGCACGACGCCGTAGTCCTCCCGCGCGCCCTCGAACGAGACCTTCCCGTCGCGGACGTCGGCGGCCACCGTCTCGGCCGGCCGGTCGTACGGCGAGCCCCAGCCGCCTCCGCCCGTCGTCCGGATGCGGATGACCTGCCCGGCGCGTACGGGGAAGTCGTCGACCAGGCCCTCCATCTCCACACCGTCCACGGTGACCTGGAAGGGACGGCCCGCCCGGCCGCCGTTCACGCCCCAGCACGACAGGATCGAGCGGTCGGCGATGGACATGAAGGAGGCGTCCCGCAGCATGCGGATGTGCTTGTCGTAGCCGAGGCCGCCGCGGAACTCCCCCGGCCCGCCGCTGTCCACGGCCAGGCCCAGCCGCTCGACCCGGAACGGCCAGCGCGCCTCGGCGAACTCCACCGGGATGTTGCGGCTGTCGGGCACCACGTGGATGGTGTCCTCCCCGTCGGCGTACCAGCGCCCGCCCGACCCGCCACCCAGCACCTCGCGCATCAGGTAGGGCCCGTCGTCCGACTCGCCGTACACGCCGGTGTAGCGGATGGTCTCCTGGTCGGCCGGCATGCGGCCGCCGGTCGCCTTGGCCAGCACGCCGGCCAGCACCCCGAGTAGTCGCAGGATCACGAACGTACGGGCGTTGGTCGGCGCGGGGAAGATCGGCGTGAGCAGCGTGCCCTTCTCCGGGAAGATCATCTTGATCAGCGGGACGACGCCCTCGTTCACGTCGAGCTCGGCCATCCGCTCGGGGGTGTCGGCGAGGTTGCGCAGGATGGGCGCCAGCCACTTCTTCAGGAAGACCCCGTCGGCGTAGTCGCCCGCGTGGTTGATCGGGCCCTTGGCCTGCGGCGAGGTGCCGGTGAAGTCGATGGTCAGCGGCGTGTCCGCCGAGTGGTCGACGGTGAGCGTGATCCGCTGGGCGTGCAGGCGCGGCTCGTCCACACCATCGTGTTCGGCGTAGTCCTCCCAGACGTGCACGCCCTCGGGGATCTTGGCGAGCAGCTCGCGGCGGAACGTCTCGGTCGTCTTGCCGACGATCGCGTCGAAACACGCCTCGACCGCCTCACGGCCGTACCGGCCGAACAGCTCGCCGAGCCGCCGCGCGCCCATCAGGCAGGCCGAGCACTCGGCGTCGAGGTCGCCGGCGAGGCTGTCGGGCATGCGGGAGTTGCGCGTCATGATCGTGAGCGCGGCGCGGTTGGGCACCCCCTGGTCCCACAGCTTGATCGGCGGGACCATCAGGCCCTCCTCGAACGCGCTGCGCGCGTGCGACGGCATGGAACCCGGCACGGCGCCGCCGATGTCGTCGTGGTGGCCGAACGCCTGGACGAACGCGACGACCTCGCCCTCGTGGAAGACCGGCACCGTCACGCACAGGTCGGGCAGGTGCCCGATGCCGCCCTCGGACAGGTAGACGTCGTTGTGGAAGAACACGTCGCCCGGGCGCATCGTGTCCACCGGGAAGTCGCGGACGATCGGCTGCACCAGCGCCGAGTAGGAACGCCCGGTCAGCTTGCGCATCCGCACGTCGTGGATGCCCGCGCGGAAGTCGTGGGCGTCGCGGATCATGGGCGACCTCGCCGTGCGCGCGATCGCCGTCTCGACCTCCTTCTCCACCGAGGCGAGCGTGCCTTCCACGATCTCCACGAGCACGGGGTCGGCGGTCCTATCGGTCATCGCTCACCACCACGAGGTTGCCGTAGTCGTCCATGGTCGCCGTGAAGCCGGGGTGCACCGGCAGGGTCGAGCCGTACTCCTCGATCACGGCGGGGCCGCGCACGACCGCCCCCGCGCCGAGGTCTCCCCGGCGGTAGATCACGGTCCGGCCCCACCGCTCGTAGTACACGTCGCGGGTCGCGACCGGGCTCGGCTCGTCCTCCTGCCGGACCCTGCGCGCGATCTTCGGCCGGACGATCGGGCCGATGCCGGACACCCGGAGGTTGACCCACTCGACGGCGTGCCGGGGATCGTCACGGTAGCCGTACCCGTAGAGCCTCTCGTGCTCGGCGTGGAACCGCTCGGCGACCGCGCCGAGCCACGCCTCGTCCACGGGGCCGTCGGGAGCGGGCACCCGCACCTCGTACGCCTGGCCGTAGTAGCGCAGGTCGGCGCTGCGCGCGTACACGTGCTCGGCGAAGCCCTCGCGGTCGAGCGCGGCGGCGGCCTGGGCCTCCAGATCGCCGAGGATCTCGGCGACCGCCTCGGGCGAGGGGTCGCGGGCGACGTGCGTGCGGACGTAGTCGTTCTTCACGTCGACGGTGAGCAGGCCGAACGCGGACACGTTCCCGGGGTCCGGCGGGACGATCGCGGCCGGCAGACCGAGGATGTCGATGAGGCGGCAGGCCAGCAGCGGGCCTGAGCCGCCGAAGGCGACCATCGGGAAGTCCCGCACGTCGAGGCCGCGCTGCACGGTGATCTGCCGGATCGCGTTCGACTGGTTGAACGCGCTGATCTCCAGGATGCCGGTGGCGCAGCGTTCCGGGGTCAGTCCCAGCCGGCCGGCCAGCGCCGTCACGCCCGCCCGCGCGGCGGCGACGTCGAGGGGGATCTCTCCGCCGAGCAGATGCGGGGGCACCCGGCCGAGGAAGACGTGCGCGTCGGTCACCGTCACCTCGGTGCCGCCCCTGCCGTAGCAGATCGGGCCGGGATCCGCGCCCGCCGACCTAGGGCCGACCTTCAGCGTCCCCTCGGGCGAGATCCAGGCGATCGACCCGCCGCCCGCCCCGACCGTGACGATGTCGATCATGGGGATCTTGCACGGGTAGCGGCCGATGCTGCCCTCGGTCGTCAGCGACGGCTCCCCGTCCACCACGACCGCCACGTCCGTCGAGGTGCCGCCGCCGTCGAGGGTGATGACGCTCGGGTGCCCGGCGGTCCCCGCGACGAGCGCCGCGCCGAGCGCCCCCGCCGCCGGTCCGGACAGCACGGTCGTGATCGGCTGGTGCACCACCTCGGCCGCCGACAGCACGCCGCCGTTGCTCTTCATGACCGAGAACGGCCGGCCGAGCCGCTCCGACAGGTTGTCGATGTACCGCCGCATGATCGGCTTGACCGCCGCGTCCACCAGCGTGGTCACCGACCGCTCGTACTCGCGGTACTCCCGCAGCACGTCGCTCGACAGCGACACGACCGCCTCGGGGTGCTCGCGTTCCAGCACCTCGCGCATCCGCCGCTCGTGTTCCGGGTTGGCGTAGGAGTGCAGGAAGCACACCCCGATCGCGGTGACGCCGCGCTCCCTGAACCACCGGGCGGCCCGTACGGCCTGCGCCTCGTCGAACGGCCGGACCTCCCGGCCGAGGTGGTCGAGCCGTCCCCCCACGGTGCGCACCCGGTGCACGGGCACGATCCGTGGGGGTTTGACCCAGAAGTAGGAGTTGCCGTAGCCGTCCGGCACGCTCTGCCGGGCGATCTCCAGGACGAACTCGAAGCCCTCCGTGGTGACGAAACCCAGGTGGGACGTGCCGTCCGGCCGGTCCTCCAGCAGCTGGTTGGTGGCGACGGTGGTGCCGTGGACGAGGGCGGAGACGGCGTCGAGGGCACGGGACCCCGCGTGGGCCTCGAGCACCTTGTGCACGCCTGCCATGAACCCGTCGGCCGGGTTGGCGGGAGTCGAGGGAGTCTTGGTCGTGACGATACGGCCGGACTCCTCGTCGACGAGCACGACGTCGGTGAAGGTGCCGCCCGTGTCGACCCCGATGCGGACGCTAGGCATGCTCAGTGTTTACCGACCGCCGCCGATCGGAAGAACCGGCGCACTCTGCCGAAGAATCGCCGTCCTGTCGTCATACCCTGCCCGGACGGGTGACTTAGACCGCGCAGGTGCCGTCGTCGCAGTCCTCGCCCGCCGTGTCCGCCGCCGTGTCCGCCGCCGTGCCCGCCGCCGCCTCCTGGGCCGTGCGCGCCTCGACCTCCCGCAGGGCCGCCACGAGCGTCTCGACGGGCTGCGCGCCCGAGACGGCGAACTTCTCCTCGAACAGGAACAGCGGGACGGCGCGCACGCCGAGCTCGCGGGCTCGGGCCAGTTCGGCGCGCACCTGCTCGGCGCCCTCCCCGGTGTCCTCGACGCCGGTCTCGGCGGCGAGCTTCGCCAGCGTGGCGGGGTCGCCGACGTCCAGACCGTCGGTGAAGTGGGCGCGGAAGAGCCGGTCGGCCATGTCCCCGTCCCGTCCCGCGCGCCCGGCCAGCCAGATCAGCCGGTGCGCCTCGAACGTGCCGGCCG
>NZ_JBFAOO010000054.1:0-42809 GCF_040675265.1 Microbispora sp. NPDC049633 | reverse complement strand
GGCTGGGCGACCCAGGGCGGCGGCACGAGCGGCGGCGCGGGCGGCGCCACGACGACGGTCACCTCCCTGACCGCGCTCACCACCGCCGTGAAGGGCGACGCCGCGAAGATCGTCCAGGTGAACGGCAACTTCACCTGCTCGGAGGACGTGCGGGTGGGCGGCAACACCACCATCGTCGGCGTCGGCGCCAACTCCGGGCTGACCGGCTGCGGCCTGAACATCCGTGACGTCGACAACGTGATCGTGCGCAACATGAAGATCTCGAAGGTCCGGGCCGGCAACGGCAACGGCGACGCGATCCACCTCGACAACGCCAAGCGCGTGTGGCTCGACCACAACGACCTGTCGAGCGACACCAGCCACGGCACGGACTACTACGACGGCCTGCTGGACGTCACGCACGGCTCCGACTACGTCACCGTCTCCTGGAACAAGCTCCACGACCACGTCAAGTGCTCGCTCGTCGGCCACAGCGACAACAACAGCTCCGAGGACACCGGGCACCTGCGCGTGACGTACCACCACAACGCGTTCCAGACCTGCGCACAGCGCAACCCCCGGGTGCGCTTCGGCAACCCGGTCCACGTGTTCAACAACTACTACTACAAGGACTCGTCCTACACCGACTACAGCTACGGCATCGCCTCCACCTGCGGCGCCGGGGTGCTCGTCGAGGGCAACTACTTCGAGAACGTCGCCGAGCCCACCCACACCTCCGAAGGCTCGTCGCCCGGCGGGTCGATCGTCGCCCGCGACAACCACTTCGTGAACTCGGGCACGCCGCAGACCTCCGGCAGCGTCGCCTCCATCCCGTACTCGTACACGGTGGACAACCCCAGCGGGGTCAAGGCGAACGTCCTCGCCAACGCGGGCACCGGCAAGATCTGAGCTCCCGGCGCACAGGTACCGGCACGTCCCTGTGAAGTCCCGGAGGCCGCGGCACCCCCGCCGCGGCCTCCGCCGCGTCTCAACCGCGCACCGCCGGTCGCCGGTGCTTCGAGACTCGATACGCCTCGACGGACTTGCGTGAGGACCTCCAGATCCCATCGGACCCCTGGACGGCTTTGAGACGGCCACGCTGAGCAGCCTGCCGGAGAGCCGCGAGGCCGAAGTCCTCGTCGACGAGCGCCGCCAGTGGGACCAGCCGGGCAGGCCCGGCGATATTCGGGACGATGAAGCGATTGAGGTTGTCCTCCATCGCACGTGCGATCAATTCACCCAGCGCACCATAGTCCCCGTTGTCCGCTCTCCGCGTCATCGAGAGCTGATTGAACTTATCAAGTTGCCACTCAGCGCGAGGGAGGCACTGCGAAGCGTGAGGCGATGCGGATCGATCGTCAGCTGTCGAGGGCGGCGCGTTCGGCGTCGGTGAGCAGGCGGGAGCGGATCAGGAAACGGACACCCTCGGGCGCCTCCAGGGAGAAGCCGCTGCCACGGCCCGGTACGACGTCCACGGTGAGATGGGTGTGCCGCCAGCGCTCGAACTGGCTCGCCGACATCCAGAACGTGACCGGCTCGTCCACGCCCTCCACGGTCAGCGAGGCGAGCAGCACGTCCGAGGAACCGGTGCGGAACTCGCCCTCCAGGTAGCACATCGGGGCGCTGCCGTCGCAGCAGCCGCCGGACTGGTGGAACATCAGCGGGCCGTGGTCCGCCCGCAGCCGCCGGATGAGATCGGCGGCCGCGGGGGTGAGGTCCACGCGGGACACCTCGGGCATCAGAAGAAGCCGAGCTTCGAGGGCGAGTAGCTGACCAGCAGGTTCTTGGTCTGCTGGTAGTGGTCGAGCATCATCTTGTGCGTCTCCCTGCCGATGCCCGACTGCTTGTAGCCGCCGAAGGCGGCGTGGGCGGGATAGGCGTGGTAGCAGTTCGTCCAGACCCGCCCGGCCTGGATGGCGCGGCCGGCCCGGTACGCCTTGTTGACGTCCCGGGTCCACACGCCCGCCCCCAGGCCGTACAACGTGTCGTTGGCGATCTTGATGGCGTCGTCGAAGTCGGTGAACGAGGTCACCGAGACGACCGGCCCGAAGATCTCCTCCTGGAACACCCGCATGTGGTTGGCGCCCTCGAAGATCGTCGGCTCGACGTAGTAGCCGCCCGACAGCTCGCCGCCGAGATCGGCGCGGTGCCCGCCGGTGAGCACCTTGGCGCCCTCCTGCCGTCCGATGTCGAGGTACGACAGGATCTTCTCCAGCTGGTCGTTGGACGCCTGGGCGCCGACCATCGTGGCCAGGTCCAGCGGGTGGCCGCGGACGATCTTCTCGGTCCGTTCGACCGCGGCCTCCAGGAACCGCCGGTAGTGGCCCTGCTGGACGAGCGCCCGGGAGGGACAGGTGCACACCTCTCCCTGGTTGAGGGCGAACATCGTGAAGCCCTCCAGCGCCTTGTCGAAGAACTCGTCGTCGGCGGAGGACACGTCGTCGAAGAAGATGTTGGGGCTCTTGCCGCCGAGCTCCAGCGTGACCGGCTTGATGTTCTCGCTGGCGTACTGCATGATCAGCCGCCCGGTGGTGGTCTCCCCGGTGAAGGCCACCTTCGCGACCCGCGCGCTGGAGGCCAGCGGCTTGCCGGCCTCGACGCCGAACCCGTTGACGATGTTGAGGACGCCCGGCGGGAGGAGATCGGCCACCAGGCTCATCCAGTAATGGATCGACGCCGGGGTCTGCTCGGCCGGCTTCAGGACCACGGCGTTGCCGGCGGCCAGCGCCGGCGCGAGCTTCCAGGTGGCCATCAGGATCGGGAAGTTCCACGGGATGATCTGGGCGACGACGCCGAGCGGCTCCTGGAAGTGGTAGGCGACGGTGTCCGCGTCGATCTCCGACAGGCTGCCCTCCTGGGCCCTGATCGCCCCGGCGAAGTAACGGAAGTGGTCGATCGCCAGCGGGATGTCCGCGGCCAGCGTCTCCCTGATCGGCTTGCCGTTCTCCCAGGTCTCCGCGACGGCGAGCCGCTCCAGGTTCTGCTCCATGCGGTCGGCGATCCGGTTGAGGATGTTCGCCCGCTCGGCCGTGGACGTACGGCCCCAGGCGGGTGCGGCGCCGTGTGCGGCGTCCAGGGCGCGCTCGACGTCCTCGGCGGTGCCCCGCGCGATCTCCGTGAACGTCTGGCCGTTGACCGGGGTGGGGTTCTCGAAGTACCGCCCCCGCTGCGGCGCGACGTACTCGCCGCCGATCCAGTGGTCGTAACGCTGCTCGTACGCCATGAGGGCGTCCGGCTGTCCCGGCGCGGCGTAACGGGTCATGAGAGAGACCTCCCGGACAGGGTGTGGGACCGACGCCCCGGACGTTAGTCGCGGGCACGTTGCCGAGACGTTGCGTCCTTCCGCACACAGCCTCCGGTCCACCTAGTCAGAAATGCTGTTATGGACGGTCAAATCTCCCCTAAGATCACGCGTCATGATTCCGGAAACGTTTTCCGTCTCCCGCAGGGACGCCCTGCGCCTGCTGGCGAGCGGCACCGCGGCGGGGCTCGCCGCCGGGCTGCCCGCGTCTCCGGCGAGCGCGGCGGCCCGCGCGTGGAGCGTCACCGGCCGCAGCACGACGTCGCTGAAGCCCTTCGACGACGCGCTGAAGCGCTTCATGCAGGCACGGACGATTCCGCACGCGTCCCTTGCCGTGGTCCGCAAGGGCAAGCTGATGCTCGCCCGGGGCTACAACTGGACGGCGGACACCTCGTTCGCCGCCGGGCCCACGTCACTGTTCCGCGTCGCGAGCCTGAGCAAGCCGGTCACCGCCGCAGCGGTGCTGAAGCTGGCGCAGGACGGCAAGCTCAGCCTCACGGCCAAGGTCGCGCCGCTGCTCGGGCTGAGCACGACCGCCGACCCGCGCCTCGCCTCCGTCACCGTGACCCACCTGCTGCAGCATCTGGGCGGCTGGGACCTCGACGTGTCGGGCGACCCGATGTTCGGCGACAGGGCTGTCGCGGCCGCGCTCGGCGTCCCGCTGCCCGTCACCCAGGCGCACATCATCGAATACACCACCCGCCGCAAGCTCGACCATGCCCCCGGGACGACGTACGCGTACTCGAACTACGGATACCTCCTCCTGCAGAAGATCATCGAGAAGGCGAGCGGGGTCTCGTACGCGAGCTACGTCCAGGGCAAGATCCTGACGCCGCTCAAGATCAAGCGGATGGTGCTCGGCAGAACGGCGAAGAGTCTCCGCAAAGCGGGCGAGGCGCCGTACTTCTCGCAGTACACCGGCAAGAGTGTGATCGACACCTCGAACTCCGTGATGCCCTTCCCGTACGGCGGGTTCAACCTCGAGAACATGGCCGCGCACGGCGGCTGGCTCGCCACGGCCGTCGACCTGGCCAAGTTCGCCACCCTCTTCGACGCGGCGGGCGTGCTGACCTCGGCGTCGATCTCCAAGGCGTTCGCCAAGCCGTCGATCGGCGTCAACTCCGACGGCTGGTACTACGGCCTCGGCTGGCAGGTGCGCCCGGTCACCGGCGGCCGCAACACCTGGCACACGGGATCGCTGGCCGGCACCTCCACGCTCATGGTCCGGCGCTACGACGGGCTGAGCTGGGTGGCGCTGTTCGACCAGCGTGACGACGCCTCGGGGCTGAACTACGGAGACATCGACGCCCAACTGCACACCGCCGCGAACTCCGTGAAGTCGTGGCCCACCACCAACCTCTTCGCCACGTACGGTCTGTGAGTGTGGACGACGTCTGGGACCTCGTGGTGGTCGGCGCCGGGCCGGCGGGCTCGGCCGCCGCGCTGCGGGCCAGGCAGCTCGACCCCGGCTGCCGGGTGCTGCTGCTCGACCGGGCGGCCTTCCCGCGTGACAAGGCCTGCGGTGACGGCATCGCGGCGCACGCACGGCAGGAGCTCGCGCTGCTCGGGCTGCCCGATGTGCTCGACGACCACCGGCCGACGCCGCGCCTGTCGGTGACGTCGCCCGGTGGAGCCCGGGTCTCGGCCGTCGTCGCACGGCCCAACCACGTGGTGCCCCGCCGGGTCTTCGACGCCCGGCTGGTCGAGGCGGCGCGGGCGCGCGGCGTGGAGGTGCGCCGCCACCGGGTCCGTACGCTGACCGCCCTCGGCGAGCACGTCGTGCTCGACGGCCACCTGGTCGCCCGGGCGGTCGTCGCCGCCGACGGCGCCAACTCGGCCGTACGGCGGCTGATCGGCGTCCCGCCGAGCCCGGACCGGCACACCGCCATCGCGGTGCGCGGCTACGCCGACGTGCCGCCGGACGACGACGTCCAGGTCATCGTCATGCAGAGCGAGGCGTGGCCGGCCTACGCCTGGTCGTTCCCGGTGGGCGACGGCACGGCCAACGTCGGCTACGGCCTGCTGCTGCCGGCCCTGAGACGGACCGGGCTGCCGGGCCGCGAGGTGCTGCACGGACGGCTGGCGCGGCTGCTCCCCGCGCTGATGGAGCACCCGCCCGGACAGGTGCGCGACCTGCGCGCCCACCACCTGCCGCTGTCGAGCGGGCGGCCGGCGCCCGGGGCGGGCCGGGTGCTGCTGGCGGGCGACGCGGCGAACCTCGTCAACCCGCTGACCGGCGAGGGCATCTACTACGCGCTGCTGTCGGGGCGGCTCGCCGCCGAGGCCGCGATCGGTTCGCCGGGCGACCCGCTGCGCGCCTACCGGCGCGGTCTGCGCCGGACCCTCGGGCGGCACCTGCGCACCACCGACGTGCTCGCCCTCGCCGCCCGCTCCCCCGGCTTCATCGACGCGGCGATCGCCGTCGCCGCCCGCCGCACCGAGGTGTTCGACCTGCTCGTGGACGTCGGGCTCGGCGCGGGCACCGTGCCGCCCCGCCTCGCGGCGGCGGTCGCCCTCCGCTGGCTGCGCGACCTCACCTGAGCAGTCCTCACCTGAGCAGTCCTCACCTGAGCAGTCCTCACCCGAACGGCAGGCCGTACTCCGCGTCGAGGTCCCGCACCCGCCGGGCGGCCCGGGCCCGGGCCGGGGACCCGGCGGGCAGCGCGGCCAGCAGCGCCTGCCAGGCGACGAGGTCGTCCCTCCCCCACGGCGCGCGCGTCCACCGTTCGAGCAGCGCGGGGTCGCGGCGGGCCACCAGCAGCTCGCGTACGCCGTCGTCCAGCAGGCGGCGCTGCCACACCACGCCGGGCGCCTCCGAGCCGGGCAGGAGCGGCCCCCGGTAGGCGCGCAGCGCGGCGTCCGCGTCGGCGGCGGCCAAGTGCTCGGCGAGCGCCTGGAAGTCGGCCCGCACGGGCACCCGCAACCGGTACGGACGGGAGTCGAGCAGCGGCCCGAGCCGGTGGCGCAGCCGGGACAGCTCCGCGCGCAGCGTGACGGGGTTCAGCATGCGGTCGCCGTACAGCTCCGCGCTGAGCTGGTCGCTGCTCAGCCCCTCCGGATGGCAGGCCAGCAGGACGACGATCTCACTGTGCCGGGGTCCGAGCCTGATGCGGCGCGCCCCCTCGGCGAGGACGGCGTCGTCCCGGCCCAGCGCGGTGAGCGTCACCGCGGGTGCGACATCCGGCGCGGGAAGAGCGGCCAGATGAGCTTGCGCGGCACTGGCCGCCGCCTGCACGAGGGCCAGGCTGTACGGGCTGGCCAGGTTGTCGCCGCCGCTGACGTCGACCGCGCCGAGCAGGCGACCGGTGTGCGGGTCGTGGATCGGCGCGGCGGCGCAGGTCCACGGCTGCACCGGTACGGCGAAGTGCTCGGCCGCGAAGATCTGCACCGGATGGCCGACCGTGAGCGCGACGCCGGGGGCGTTGGTGCCGGCGTGGGCCTCGTCCCACCGGGCCCCGGCGACGAAATTCATCCGCTCTGCTCTCGCCCGCGCCCCGCGATGGCCCTCGACCCACAGCAGCCGCCCGGCCGCGTCGCACACCGCGAGCAGGTGCCGCCCGTCGTCGGCGATGCCGCCCAGCAGGTCGCGGAACAGCGGCAGCACCCGGGCCAGCGGGTGCGCGTCGCGGTACTCCTCCAGCTCGTCGTCGGTGAGCTCCAGCGGCGCCAGCGCGTCCGGGTCCACCGCCCGCGCCGAGCGCCGCCACGAGTCCGCCACCACCGCGCGTACGGGACCGTCGACCGCGCCGGCCGACAGGAAGCGTTCGTGAGCCCGGCGCAGCTCACCGGTGCGCTCGGCCGCGTCGGCCCCGGACTCAAGCGCGAGCCATGGATTGGTCACGGCGCCCTCACCTTCCGCGTCTTCAGGCGCCATCGTCACCCAGGCCCGGCCGCCGGGCAACACCCGGTCAGCCGGAGGACCAGATGTCCTTGTCGATGTCCCCGGCCGCCTGCGGGCCCATCAGGCCGAGCCCGCCGTCCACGAACAGCGACGCGCCGGTGACGTACGACGAGGCCGGCCCGGCCAGGAAGGCGATGACGGCTGCGACCTCGCGGGCGTCCCCGGGACGGCCCAGGGGGTAGCCGGGCCGGGTGCCGGGCTTCGGCGGCTCGTCCTCCTGGCCGGTCATCGGGGTCGCGATCTCTCCCGGCGCGATCGTGTTGACCGTGATGCCGTGCCTGGCCAGCTCCAGGGCGAGCGTGCGGCTGAGCATGCGCAGGCCGCCCTTCGCCGCGCAGTACGGCCCGGCCCCGAGGCGGGGATAGTCCTCGTGGACACTGGTCACGTTGATGATCCGCCCGCCCGCGCCGCGTTCGATCATCCGGCGCGCGGCGCGCTGCGAGCACAGGAACGGCCCGTCGAGGTCGACCGCGAGGACCGACCGCCACCGGTCGTAACCGATCTCCAGGAGCGGCTCGGCCGTGCCGGTGCCGGCGTTGTTCACCAGCACGCCGAGGCCGCCCAGCTCGTCGGCGAGCTCGTCGACGACGGCCGCCGCGGTCACCGGGTCGGTCAGGTCGTGCCACCGCACGGCCGCGCGGCGGCCCTGCTCCACGACCTGGCCGGCCGTCTCCCGCGCGCCCTTCTCGTCCCGGTGATAGGTGACCCCGACGTCGAAGCCCTGCGCGGCGAGCGTCACCGCCGTCGCCCGCCCGATGCCCGAGTCGGCTCCGGTGACGATCGCCACCTTGTCGTAGTCGAAGCGCGAGATCGGCGCCGTCGTGTCCGCCATGCGCCCGGCGTACCCGGAAGATCCCCCTCTACACGCTCCGCCGGGCGCGGGCCAGGACGGCCAGACGTTCCCGTTGCCGGGGCGTGAGCCGCGCCAGCCGCTCACGCGGATCCGGCCGCTTCATGATCGCGTCGGTGCCGATCAGCGCCTCCGCGTGATCGGCCGCGAGCCGCACGGCGTCCTGCGACGCGGCGTCCGCCGCGAGCGGCGCGATCCGCTCCCGGTATCCGTCGTCGGCAGCGGAGTCCAGCGCCCGCGCCAGCAGCCGGGCCGTCCGCTCCTCGTCCCAGCGGGACACGGGAAGCCACCGCGCGACGCCCGCGCGGTCGAGCCGCTCGGCGTTGTCCGGCCGGTCCACGCCGTGCGCCAGCAGCACCTGCGGGGTCGACGCCGACAGCGCCCGGGCGAGCGTGCCGATCCCCCCGTGATGGACGACCGCGGCGACCCGCGGCATGAACGAGGCGAACGGCGCCGAGGGCACCCACTCGATCCCGTCGGGCAGCGACTCCGGCTGGAACGCCGGGTGCCGGTTCACCAGCAGGGCCCGCCTCCCGATCCGCCGGCACGCCCGCGCCGCGACGTCGTAGAACCGGTCGTGCAGCACCTGCCCGGTGCCGCCGGTGATCAGCACGGGCGGCTCGGTCCAGTCCGGGACCGGCCCCTCCGCCGTGTCGCCGAGCACGAACCCGCAGCGGACGACGCCCTCCGGCGCCGGCTGGCCCGCGGCGTCGAACCATTCCGGCCACAGCGCCAGCTGGGTCCGGGCGCTCGTCAGATAGGCGGCCCAGTCGCGGACGGGACGCAGGCCGAACGACTGGAAGACCTCGTCGTACCCCTGCCCGAGCACGCGCCGGAAGAGGTTCCCGAGCACCGGCAACGAGACGTACTGATGGGGCGTGACGGACACCAGCGCCACCGGGACCCCGCGGAGCTCGGCGGCCATCAGCCCGGCGATGCCCGAGGTGTGCCGGGCGACCACCACGGTGTCGCCCGGCCGGTAGTGCGCCTCGATCATGCGGACCTCGTCGGCGAGCAGCTCGAACAGGCCGTTGCGCCGGTAGAGCGCGAGCACGCCTTCGGGGTCCTTCAGGGGATCGAGCATGTACCGCCGGGCGTCGTCCAGGTGCCGGTCGTAGCCCTCCGCCGTGTCGATGGGCAGGTGCCGCAGGCCCGCGGCGGCGATCCGGTCGGCGAACCAGGAGTGCGTCATGACGATGACGTCGTGGCCGCGCTCGGCCAGCTCGCGCCCGATCCGTACGAACGGGAGCACGTCGCCGTTGGTGCCGTGGGTGCTCAGCAGCATCGTCGCCATGCGGATCAGCCGTTCCCGGAGTCGAGCAGGGCGTCGATCTCCTCGTCCGACAGGCCCGCGAGCTCGTCGAGCAGTCCGGCCAGCTCCTCGTCGTCGGTGTCGGCGAGCTGCCGCTCCTCGATCACCTTGGCGACCTCGGCGACGGTGAACGAGGTGGTGTAGAGCGTGTCGAAGGGAAGCTCGACGCCGAACTCGGCGCGGACTCGCGCCATGAACTGCACCAGCCGCAGCGAGTGGCCGCCCAGCTCGAAGAAGCCGTCGTCCACCGAGGCCGGCGCCGTGTCGAGCAGCTCGGCCCACAAGCGCATGACGGTCGCCTCGACGGGGCTCGCCCCGGCCACCTCCGTGACGGGGCGGGCGGCCCGCATGGCGTCGAGGATCGCGTCGGCGCCGGTCAGCCGGGTCGCGATCCGTTCGACGGCCGCCCAGCCGGCGGGAGCGGCCGGTTCGACGGTCCGGACGGGCCCCGCTGCCCTCTCCTCAGCAGGGCCCGGCGTGTGGACGACGGCCGCCGCGTCGCCCGCGTCGAGGACGTACCAGGCCGTTCCCTCGCCGTCCGGCTCCACCGTCGCCGGCAGGGCGGCGAGGAAGTCCCCGGCCGGCCGGTTGCGCTCGGTGGCCCGGAAGGCCAGGGCCACCCGGGCCAGCCCGCGCTCCCGCGCGAGCGCCCCCAGGTGCGCGAGCATGCGGTGCTCCACCCCGCGCCCGAGCGCGCGGCAGCTCAGCAGGAACGCGCCGGCGCGCAGCGTGTCCCCCTCCGTCCGCACGTCGGTGAGGCCGACGACGCCGTAGTCGCCGAAGCGGTCCCGCACGTCCACGACGAACCTCTCCTCGCCGTCCAGGCGGCGCGTCCCGGAGAGGTTGAACTGGTTGGTCCGCTCGGCGAGCTGCGCGGCCCGGGCCTCGTGCTCGGGACCGGCCGGGGTGATGGTCACCCGCAGGTCGAGCGTGGCGAAGAAGTCGGCGAGGGACATCTCGCCCCTGGCCTGGTCGCGCCGCCGTTCCTCCTGGTAGCGCCGGGTGCGCTCGCGGTCGGCCGCGGTCACCGACGTCACGTCGAGCGGCCAGCAGTGCCGCAGGAAGGCCGCGGCCCCGGCGGCGTCGGCCGGAAGCCGGAGCGTCAGCACCTCGGGGCAGCCGACCCGGACCTCGGCGCACTCGACCGGGCTGTCGTCGAGGAAGACGAAGGAGTCGAGCCCGAGGTCGAGCTCGGCGGCGAGCGAGCGCAGCGCGTCCGACTTGGCCTCCCAGCCGACGCGCATCGCGGTGATGTCGTCCAGCCCGACCGGCAGCTCCGGATGCCGGGCGAACACCTCGCGGACGTCCTTCTCCTCGTTCTTGCTGCACAGGCACAGCAGCCTGCCCGCCGCGACCTGGCGGGCCAGCTCCCGCCAGATCTCCAGCCGCTGCGGGCCGATGACCACGCCGTCGGGGCCGTCCTCGCCGACCACGCCGTCCCAGAGCGTGCCGTCGCAGTCCGCGACGACGACCTTGGGACGCGGGGTGGTCAGGGCGTGCAGGCGGCGGGCGACCGCGGCGGCCAGCGCGGCGAAGTAGCGGTCGGTGTAGGGGACGTTGCCGGTCCGGTCGGCGAACGCGTCGTGGACGTCCTCCGGCTCCGGCTCGTACGGCTCGGCGGAGGTGAGCACGGACACGACCCGGTCGCCCTCGAACTCCCGGACCAGCCCGGCCGCGAAGCGCGCGTGGGCCTCGGGCGAGCCGTGCCCGGGCGAGGGAGGGCAGACGACGAGCACGTGGGGCGCGCCGGACGCGCGCGCCGAGGCCCGCAGCGCGGCGGCGAGGTCGGTGGCCACGGCGTCCAGTTCGCCGGTCCCGTCCTGCCCGGCCACCAGATCCTCCGCTCGGACCAGCACGACGGCGGCGCCGGCCCGGCCGAGCACGCTGCCCGGGTCGAGGAGCGAGGGGAAGACCTGGTCGTACGGAGCGAAGGCGACGTCCCCCTCGGCGTCCCCCCCGCCGTCGAGTTCGGCGAGCCAGAACCGCAGGGCGTCCCCGAGCGGCTCGGCGGTGAAGGTCGCGGCGACCCCCAGCCCGATCTTGTCCACAGCGGTTTCCCTTTCGAGAGCGTGATCAGTCGGACATGGCGACGAGGATGCGGCGGGAGCCGGCGAAGGGCCTGCGACCGTGCCCGACCAGCACGTTGTCGATCAGCAGCAGGTCGCCCTCCCGCCAGTCGACGTCCACCGCGTTGTCCAGGCCGCGGTCGCGGGCCTGGATGACGTACTCGCCGGGGATCGGGGCGCCATCGGGGAACGTCACCGACTGCGGCAGCTCCTCCGGCGGCATGAGCTCGGCGAGCATGGCGGCGGTCTCGTCGCCCAGTGAGGCGGGATGCCACTGGTCGGCCTGGTTGAACCACACCTCGGCACCGGTCACGGGGTGCCGGGTGGTGGCGGGCCTGACCTGCGAGACCCGCACGCCGCCGTCGGGACGCCACTGCCAGTCCGCCCCGATGCGGTCGAGGAACTCGGCCACCTCGTCGCGGTCCTCGGTCTCGAACGTCTCCTGCCAGCTCTTGCCGAGCCCACGGCCGGCGTGCAGGTTCTGGGTGTAGCGCACCCCCTTGGCGAACGCCTCCCTGACCTCGTCGTCGAGCGACTCCAGCCAGCGCACGCCGTCCACGACGGGAGTCGCCCCGCCGCTCTCGGCCGCCTTCTCGCAGTAGAACAGCAGCCGGGAGGGCCAGGTGGCGGAGTACGACAGCTCGTTGTGCATGGAGATCGTGTACTCGGGCGGGTACTCGGTCGAGGTGTAGACGTTGCCGCCCACCTTGGTGCGGGGCGAGTTGCCGTGGACGTACGCCAGCCGGTTGGGCAGCAACATGTCCATGACGGCGTCGAGGGTCTCGGGTGTGACGCCGAACCCCCGGAAGACGAGCGCCTTCTCGCGGACCAGCAGGTCGCCCACGTTCGTTTCGCGCAGCCGTTCCACCAGCCCCTCGGGCGTGGCGGCGTAGCCGTCGGGGGTTATTTCCAGGGGCTTCCAGAAGTCGTCCATGCGTCCTCCTCCTGCACGGGATCCGGCCACGGCCGAGCACGGGGAAAAGTCGAATTAAGGAGGCAGGCGGGCCCTCGAATAGGCGGCGCCCCTGCGGCAATAGATTCCGGCGGCCAACATAGAACCCGAGTCGGGTTACGCGCAAGAAACATGTTTAATCCCGTCCCCTCGACGCCTGAAGTCAAATTATTCGACACGATCATGTGTCCGCCGGCAATGCCGACGAGCGCTCATGTTTCGCTGCCCGCAATCGATGACGGAAGGTCGATTTCCCCTTACTCTTCGCGCCTGATCGCAGGTCGAAGTGAGGCTTGCGTTACCAGACTCGCATCCCGTATCGTGAAATAATCCTCTTCGTGGGAGCGCTCCCACGCATCTCGGCCCGAACGCGGCGAGATACGCGGCGAGGTCCTGCGAAATCGACGATCAAAGCGTTTTCTGGTTCAACCACTTTTCTGCGTGGTCAGCTGGTCCTGCGCATTTCTGCGCAGAGAGGAGAACGCTCGGTGACGATATCGCCGACGACTGACAACGAGCATCTAATAGCGTCGCTTTCCCCACGCAGGCAGGAGGCGCTGCGCCGGCTGCTCGCCGCCAGAGCCGCCAGGGCCGCCGCCGCGAGCGTGATCGCTCCCCGTGGAGAGGGACCCGCCCCCTGCTCCTACGAGCAGACCCAGATGTGGCTCGGCGCCCGCTTCGCGGAGGGCGCCCCGGCGCCGAACGCCACCATCGGCCTGCGGCTGACCGGCCCGCTCGACGTCCGGGCCCTGACCGTCGCCTTGGACAGCCTGGTCGAACGCCACGAGATCCTGCGTACGGTCTACGAGGGCGACGGACACGAGCCCCGTCAGATCGTCCTCGACCCCGGGCCGGCGCCGCTCGACGTCGTCGACCTGCGCGATCTGCCGGAGGCCGAGCGGGAGGGCCGGGCCCGGGAGATCACGAGCCGGGCCGCCGTCGAGCGCTTCGACCTGGAGACCGGGCCGGTCCACCGTACGACGCTGGTCCGGCTGGGCGACGAGGACCACGTGCTGATGTTCGTCTGCCACCACATCGCGTGCGACGGGTGGTCGGTCGGCATCATCGTGGACGAGCTGACCAGCGTGTACGCGTCGGTCCACGAGGGCCGTCCCGCCGGAGTGGTTCCGCCCCCGCTCCAGTACGCCGACTACGCGGCCTGGTCGCGGCGTGAGCTGAGCGGCGAGCAGCGCGAGCGGCGCCTGGCGTACTGGCGCGACCGGCTGGACGGCGCGAGCGCGCTGGAGCTTCCCATCGCGCGGGACGGCCAGACCGTCGCCGAGGGAAACCGGAGCGACTGTCATCTGTTCACGCTTCCGGACGAGGTCCTGCGGGCGCTGCGCGAGGCCGGCGGCCCCGGAACCACCCCGTTCGTGGCCCTGCTCACGGTCTTCTCGATGCTGCTGGCGCGCTACACCGGACAGGGCGACCTGACGATCGCCACGGTGGACGGCGGCCGGCGCCGGGTGGAGCTGGAGCCCGTGCTGGGCTGCTTCGTCAACGCCCTGCCGCTGCGCGCCGACCTGTCGGGCGATCCGTCGTTCCGCGAGGCCGCCGCCGGAGTGCGGCGCAGGCTCGGCGAGGCGCTCGCCAACCACCTGCCGTTCTCCGAGCTGGCCGGGGCGCTGAGCGACCGGGACGCCCGCAACTTCTCGCTGTCGACCGTCGGCTTCTCGCTGCGCGTGTTCCGCGACCAGCGGGGCCGCTGGCCCGGGCTGGAGGCGTCGGTCTGGGAGCACGAGGTCGACGACTTCACCTACGACCTCGCGCTGCTGGTGCACCTGAACGGCGCGGGCGACCCCGAGCTCTACCTGACCTACCAGAAGGACCGCTTCGACGCGGACTCCATCACCCGGATGGCCGGGCACTACCGGGCGCTGGCCGAGCGGATCGCCGCCGCGCCGGACACCCCGCTGGCCGGGCTCGACCTGGTCACCGACGCCGAGCGCGACCTCGTCCTCGGGACGTGGAACGACTCGGCGCGGCCGTACCCGGACGTGGCCCTGCCCGAGCTGCTGGAGCGCCACGCGGACTCGGACGCGGTGGCGGTCTCCTTCGAGGGCCGCACGACCACCTACGCCGAGCTGCACGCCCGCGCCAACCAGGTGGCCCATCTGCTGCGCGAGCGCGGCGTCGGCCCGGAGGACACGGTGGGCGTGCTGCTCGACCGGAGCCCGGAGCTGATCGCCTGCCTGCTGGGCGTGTGGAAGGCGGGCGCGGCCTATCTGCCGATGGATCCCAAGTTCCCCGCGCAGCGCGTCCGCGACATGCTGTCGATCGCCGCGACCCCGCTGGTCCTGACCTCGGCGGGGCACGCGCACCTGTTCGACGGCGTCGAGGTCGTGGACGTGGAGAGCGGGGTGCTCGACGACCGGCCGCGCGAGCCGGCGGGCGTGCCGTACGACATCGACCGCCTGGCCTATGTGATCTTCACGTCGGGGTCCACGGGCAAGCCGAAGGGCGTGCAGGTCACCCACCGCGGGCTGGTGAACCACGTGTGGTGGGCCGTGGAGGACCTGGCCTCCCAGGGCGACGGCGGCGCCCCGCTTTTCGGCTCGGTGGCGTTCGACCTCGTCGTGCCCAACCTGTGGGCGCCGCTCGTCACCGGTCAGCGGGTCACCGTGCTGCCGCAGGACTTCGACATGGGCGAGCTGGGCGCGCTGCTGGCGGCGGGCGGGCCGTACAGCTTCATCAAGTGCACCCCCGGCCACCTGGAGGTGCTCGGTCACCAGATCGACGCCCGGCAGGCCGCCGCGCTCGCCGGGAAGATCGTCGTGGCGGGCGAGGCGCTGCCCGGTTCCATGGCCAACCGGTGGCTGGAGATGCTCGGTCCCGGCCGGTTGGTGAACGAGTACGGCCCCACCGAGGCGTCGGTCGGCACCTGTATCTATCCCGTGCGGGACGCCCAGCTCGTGGAGGTCGTGCCGATCGGCCGCCCGCTGCCCAACATGCGGATGTACGTGCTGGACGCCGACCGGAGGCTGCAGCCGGTCGGCGTGCCGGGCGAGCTGTACGTCGGCGGCGTCGGCGTGACCCGCGGCTACATGAACCGGCCGGACCTCACCGAGGAGCGGTTCCTCCCCGACCCCTTCGAGCCCGGCGGGCGGATGTACCGCACCGGCGACCGGGTGGCCTGGACCCGCGACGGCGACGTGTCCTTCCTCGGCCGGTTCGACGACCAGGTGAAGATCCGCGGCTACCGCATCGAGCTGGACGAGGTCAGGGCCGCCGTCCTCGACCATCCCGGCGTCCGGGACGCGGTCGTCGCCGTGCACGCGTTCACGCCCGAGGACAAGAGGCTGGTCGCCTACTACGTGCCCGAGGCGCGGGAGCCCGCGGATCTGGCGGACCACTGCGCGGAGCGGCTGCCGGAGTACATGGTCCCGTCGGTGTTCGTGCCGCTGGAGACCATCCCGCTCAACGCCAACGGAAAGGTGGACCGCAAGGCGCTGCCCGATCCGGTCGTCCGGGTCGGCGAGGACCTGGCCGAGCCGGAGACCGAGACCGAGATCGCGGTGGCCGGGGTCTGGCGGGAGGTCCTCGGCATCGACGCGATCTCCATCGACAGCGACTTCAACGCGCTCGGCGGCCACTCGCTGCTGCTCATCCGCATGGTCGCCAAGCTCAGGCAGGTGCTGCCCGCCGGCGGCTACCAGGTGACCGTCCTCGACGCGATCGCCAACCGCACGGTGCGGGAGCTGGCCGCGCTGGTCGACGCCGCCAACGGGGCGCCGGAGGGCGCCGCCGAGGAGGGCCCGCGCGGCCTGCTCGTCGAGCTGACCCGCCCGGTGAAGACGCCCACGCTGTCCCTCGTCTGCATCCCGTACGGCGGGGCCAGCGCGATGGTCTACCAGCCGCTGGCCGACGCGCTGCCGGACGGCCACTCGCTGTTCTCGGTCGCCCTGCCCGGCCACGAGCTGGGCGTCGAGGAGAGCACGATTCCGTTCCACGAGGCCGCCCAGCGAGTTTGCGACGAGGTCATGGAGCGCGTGCGCGGCCCTGTCGCCTTGTACGGCCACTGCGTCGGCAGCGCGCTGACCGCCGAGATCGCGCGGCGGCTGGAGGCGGCCGGGCGGCGCGTCGAGGCCGTCTACACGGGCGGCAGCTTCCCGTTCGCCACCCCCAGCAAGGGCCTCAACGGCCTGCTCGGCCGGATCTTCCGCAGCAAGGCGCTGGACAACGCCAACGCGCACGCCAACTGGCTGCGCGCGATGGGCGCCGACCTGCAGGACCTCGACCCCGAGCAGGTCGACCACATCATCCGCACGATGCGGGTGGACGCGCGCGCCGGTGAGGACTACTTCAGCGAGCTCGTGGAGCAGCAGAGCCCGCAGCTGCGCGCCCCGGTGATCTCGATCGTCGGCGACCGCGACGCGCTGACCGACTTCTACCAGGAGCGCTACCGCGACTGGCACTGCGTCTCCGAGACCACCGCGCTGGTCGTCATGGCCGAGGCCGGCCACTACTTCCTCCGGTACCGCACCGAGGAACTGGCCGCCATCGTCACGACCGCGCACACCACCGTGGACCGTCCCGAGGAATGGCACGTCCCGGCGCCCGGCGACACGGCCACTTGGTGGCGGGAGCGCGTGTCCACCGACCGGAAGGCCGACGTGGACGGGCCGCAGCCCAGTCTCGGCCGGTTCTTCACGGTGGCGACGGGTCAGATCGTCTCGATGATCGGCGCCGTGATGACCGAGTTCGCCGTGCCGATCTGGGCGTACCTGAAGAGCGGTTCGCTGGTGCAGTTCGGCCTGTTCGCCATCATCGCCCTGGTGCCCGGGCTCGTGCTCGCGCCGCTGATCGGCGCGCTCGTCGACCGGTACGACCGTAAACGGGCGATGCTGGCCGCCGACGGCATGTCCCTGGCCGTGCAGGCCGCGCTGCTCGCGCTGATGGCCGGCGATGTGCTGAGCATGCCCCTGCTGTACGGCCTGCTGGTGCTGCTGTCGATATCGGTGACCCTGCAACGGGTGGCCTGGCAGTCGGCGGGGCCGCAGCTCGCGCCCAAGGCCTACCTGCACCACGTCGGCGGCGTCGTCCAGCTCGGCAACGCCGTGGCCCAGCTCATGGTGCCGCTGTTCTCCGTCGCCGTGCTCGCGCTGATCGGCATCGAGGGCATCCTGACCGCCAACGTGATCTGCTACGCGATCGCGTTCGGCGTGACCCTGCTGGTCCGCTTCCCAGCCACAATGGCCTGGCGGCGCCGCGAGACGGTCTCGGCCGAGATCCGCAACGGCTTCCGCTACCTGCTGCGGCGGCGGGGCCTGCGGGCCATGGCCTTCACGATGTTCATCGTGAACTTCTTCCTGTTCACCGGGTTCATCATGATCTCGCCGCTGGTGCTGTCGGTCGGCGAGCTGGCCGACACCGGGCGGGTGGCGCTGCTCGCCGGGATCGGGGCGGTCTGCGGCGGTCTGATCATCACCCTGTGGGGCGGCCCGCGCGAGCGCCGGATGTTCGGCATGCTGGCGGCCGCCGGCGTGCTCGGGATCTTCTGCGCGATCGCCGGTCTGCGCCCGTCGCTCATCCTGATCACGGTCGGCGCCTTCGGCATGTCGCTGATGATGACGATCAGCGACGGCATCTGGCTGACGATCATCCACTCGAAGGTGCCCCAGCGCTACCACGCCCGGGTCATCTCGATCAACCGGATGCTCGCACTGTCGACCCAGCCGGTCGGCCTGGCCGTACAGGCCTGGCTGGTGGGGCTGGTCTTCGAACCGCTGATGCGGCCTGACGGCCCGCTGGCCGACACGGTCGGGAAGGTCATCGGCACGGGAGACGGCCGCGGCATCGGCCTGCTGTACATCGTGTGCGGCCTGGCCATCGCGATCACGATCACGCTGGCCCTGCGGCACCCGGCCCTGGCGAGGTTCGATCAGGAGACCCCGGACGCCGAGCCGGACGACCTGGTCGGCCTGGAGGCGCTGCGCAGCCGGCAGGAGCGGCGGCACGTCCCGCCGCAGCGGGTTCCGTCCGAGCTGTGAGGATGTGAATGGCATGCGGGCCGCCGGGTACGGCGGCCCGTATGGACGAGAAGAAGATGAACCCGAAGCAGCTCGCCGAGGAGCTGGCGACGAACGCGCAGGACGACCCGCGGTTCAAGAACCGGACGCCCGGCATCCGCGCCACGCGGCAGGGATCGGTGGAGCAGGCGGACCTCGACGCGGCCGGCATCGTCGGCGGCAAGGGAATCTCGGGCGGCGGCGCCTCCGGTGGAGGGACGCTCGGGCAGCCGCCGACCGGACGACTCGACGACGACCAGCTCGCCGACACGGTGGCCGGCACCGGCCTGCCGCCCGATGACGAGGAGGACGAGGAGGACGAGGGCGACCAGTGATCGCCCGGGACACGACCTAGGCCAGGCGGAAGGTCGGGCGGCCGCCGGGACCGGTCTCGGCGTCCAGGGTCTTGCCGCCGACGGCCTGCGCGACCTCCGGTTCGAGGAAGACGCGCACGTCCGCTCTCTCGATCACCTCGTCGCCCGAGAAGGGCGTGCTGACCAGCGACAGCTCCAGCGAGGCGGGCTCGCCCGGCTTGGCCGCGATGCGCAGGCCCGCCTCCTCGGGGAGATACTCCCCCACCATCAGATCGCGGATCGCCTGAACGGCGTGATCGGTGACTGTCAGCACGACGCGCCTCCCGTGTGTCTGCTCACGCGTCCTCACTCGCCCGGCTCCCGGAACCGCGGCGCGTCCGGCGGCGGGCCGGTGTTGTCCTGGGTCAGCGCACCCAGCGTGGTGTCGTCGGCGATGGCGTGCTCGGCCTCGGCCGTGTCCTCCAGCGCGGCGATCTGCTCCGGTGGCCGCGCCCTCCGCTCCGCCTCGTCCCGGTCCCGTACGGCTCCTTCGATGGCCTCCAGCATCTCCCCGCGGTCGTAGGAGCCCTCGGGGATCTCGTTCAGAAGGGCCAGGGTCTCGGCCGGCACGTGGATGTCCGCGGCGGCGGCCGAGTAGAGGTCGCGTCGCATGACGTGGGGACGGTCGTGGAAGATCTCGTCCACGACCTGGCGCAGCCGCTCCGTGTCCACAGGGTGTCCTTACCCTCCGGTGCGCGGATCCCACGCCCCCTCACAGGTCGGCGACGAGCAGCCGGTATCCGACGTCGTACTCCTCCAGGCCGAGCAGGTCGCGGTGGCGCTCGTGCCAGCGGCCCGACTCCAGGTCGGCGGCGAGCCGGTCCAGGGCCGGCCGTACGACCGACTGGTCGAGCTGGGCCAGCACCGACATGCCGGACCTGACCACGGGATCGAGGTAGCCCTCGGGCCTGCGCCAGTAGGCGGCGCCGAATCCGTCGGTGCAGTCGTGCGGAATGGGCACGGCCTCGACCCGCGCGCCGCCGAGCAGCCGGACGAGGTCGTCGATCGAGGCGGCGCGGGCGTCGTCCAGCGCCGCGCCCTCGGGCAGATACTCCCTGAGGAACCAGTAGTCACGGGTGAGCTCCTGATCCCAAGTGAGGATCACCACGCGGCGCCGCGCGACCCGGCGCAACTCGGCGATCCCGGCCGCGAGGTCCGTCCAGTGATGCACGGTCAGGAGGGCCATGGCGGCGTCGGCCACGCCGTCGGCGAGAGGGAGGGCCTCGGCCCGGGCGCGCAGCACGGGAGCCGACCCCGGCGGCCGCTGGCCGATCATCACCGTGCTGGGCTCGACCGCGAGCAGGGTCGCCGGGGGTTCGTACGACCCCGTGCCCGCCCCCACGTTGACGACCGTCGCGGCGTCCCCGAGCGCGGCGGCGATCCGGGCAGCCAGTCGCGGGTCGGGCCTGCGCGCGGCGCTGTAGGTCGTGCCGATCTCGTCGTAGACGGTCATGATCCTCAGTATCCGCCACCCCGTGTGGGTTTTCAGGCGAGCCAGTCGAGCCACTCGCCGTGCGGCCCGGCCATCGCGAGCGGCTCCCCGTCGAGCGCGGGCAGGAACGCCAGCCGCCTGTCCGGCAGGCCGGCCGTCAGCTTCGCGGCCAGTTCGGGCAGCCGGGGCGAGCCCTCGTTGGAGATCCACCGCACCGGCAGGGTCCGTACGAGCGCCACGAAGCGGTCCCGCGCCGCGGCGTCCAGGTAGGGCATGACCGCGCTGTGGAAGACGACGACCGTCGCCCCGGCCGGCGCGGCGGCGACGAGGCCGGGCAGGGCCGCCTCGGCGTCCCCGCGCACCAGGCGCGGCGGGTCCCGTCTCGCCATCCGCACCGCCCCGCGCAACCGCGCCAGCCGGTCCTCCTGCTCCGGCCACACCAGGCACTCCAGCCAGCGCACCGCCTCGTCGTCGCGTACGTCGACCGGGTCGAGATCCAGTCCGGCCCGCCACACCACGTCGGGAAGGCGCCGCGGCACCGGCACCTTCCCGTTCGTCCGGCAGGTGAGCAGGACGGGGCTGTCGGCCGGTCCGATCTCGGGCCCGTCGTCGTACCGGTAGCGGTACCGGTCCGGGTACAGGCACAGCCCCGCCGACGCGCCCACCTCCACCAGGGCCAGCGGCCGCGGCAGCGCCGCCAGCACCGGCAGCAGGCTCGCGCACCGGCCCGCCTCGTTGGTCTGCGTGCGCCGGGCGAGCACCGTCTCCCGCACCTCGGCCCAGTGACTCACGGTCCACTCCCGGAACCGGCCGAACTCCTCGTACGGCCCGCCGAGGAAGCGCACGGCGGCCAGCAGCAGGTTCGGCTGTCTCTTCGGCTCCGGCAGGCCGTCGATCAGTTCGACCAGCCCGGGATCGGCGGCGATCCCGTGAGCGAGCGCCTCGTAGACCGGGCTGTGCCCCCTGACCTCCCGCTCCGCGAAGTACCTGTACCACTCCGCCGTCTCCATGCCCGCCTCCCGTGGTGACGTCGACGCTCCATCACATCAGGAGGAAACGAGCGTTGCCCAACATGCCCAGATCACTGCCCATGCGAGGGGGCGCTGTCCGGTGCCCGCGAGGGGGCCTCGGCCGTCTGGCCGTCGGCTGCCGGCACCGTGCCCCGGCCGGCCGCCATCGCGACGATCACCTGACCGGCCGCCGCGACGCACATCAGCGTGATCGATGCCTGTCAGCCGGAACTGATGGTGTGCAGCAGCCCGAAAATCACCGGTCCCGCTGCGGCCAGCAGGTAACCGATCGACTGCGCCATCGCCGACAACGCGCCCGCCACGGTCGCGTCCTCGGCGCGCAGGCTGAGGAAGGCCAATGCGAGCACCAGGCAAGCTCCGCCGCCCAGCCCGAGGACGACGCTCCACAGCAGTGCCCATCCCGGCGCCGTCAGAAGTCCGAGGTAGCCGACGAGCAGGACCACCGAGCCCACTGTCGCCACCGCGCGCTGGTCACGCGCCCACCGCAGCACGGCGGGCACCGCCAGGCTGGTCGACACCGCGACCGCCTGGAACACGAACAGCAGCCATCCCGCCGCTGCGGCGCCTACTCCGCTGTCCCCGACCAGGGAGGCCCTGATCGAGGCCATCGCCGAGCACCGGGCCGCCGACATCGTCGCCGCCGCACGGCAGCTAGCCGACACCGACGATCCGGCTCAGGGCCTGGCCCGTTTCCTGCACCATGTGGGGGAGGTGCTGGCGGACGATCGCGGCATGTCAGAGGTCATCGAGAAGACCATGGGCTCGAACGAGCCGCAGGGGCAGACCCGCGAAGCGCTGCTCGCCGTCGCAGCGGAGTTGCTCGACCGGGCGCAGGAGCACGGCACGGTCGGGCAGGAGGTGACAATCGGGGACGTCAACATGGTCATCTGCGGCCTGGCGGCGGTCATCCGCAACGCCGCGGGCGGTTGGCGGCGGTACGTCGAGGTCGCACTCGACGGTCTCCGTTCCCGCCGGTCGGGTGATCACTCGTCCGGGGCGGGGAAGTAGGCCGGTTCCGTCCGTACCGGCCGGTGGGAGGCCGGTGCCTTCAGGCTCCGGCCTCCCACTGTGTATCGTCCTGCCGTTCCCAGGTCCACAGGCGTTCGCCGTCCTCGATGCGATCGGTGGGCAGCAGGCCGATCCGACCGGCCACCTTCATGGACGCCTGGTGATCGGGGTGGATGTGCGCCTCGATGCGGGTGACTCCCCTGCCGCGGAGCCATCCGGCCAGCGCGGTGGCGGCCTGCGTCGCATACCCCCGGCCCTGCCACGCGGTCCCCACGACCCACGCGATCTCGGCCCGTCGCCCCTCGTCCATCACCGTCGCCTGGACGTAGCCGACCGCCCGGCCGTCGACGTCGCGGCGAATGATCCAGTTGAGCCACTCCTGCCGTCCGTCCGGGGATCGGCGGGCCTCGAGCGCCTCGTACCGGGCGCGTAGCTCGGCCAGGGTGGGCGCCGTTCCGCCGATGAAGGAGTACAGCTCCTCCCCCGCCAGCACTTCCGTCATCTCGTCCGCGTCCCCGGCCGTCAGCGGCCGAAGCGTGACAGGGCCCGCCGCGATGGTGTCATGCATGCCCGAAGTCTTCCCGGCCGCGAGCCCGTACGCCCAGCGGTTTTCCACCCGCGGATAACCGATCGATTCCCGGCGGATCTCGCGTACTTCATGGCGGGCATGAAGCACCGCAAGGGTTCCGAGCGTTCCCGCCGGCAGGCGCTGGCCGAGCTGCACGGCTCGCTGGACCGTCGCTACCGCCCGGAGGACGTCGCCGAGCTGATCCTCCAGGCGCTCGCGGGGCGGCTGACCGGCCGCGAGCGCAACGTCCTCGCCCGCGCCGCGCGGCACTCCTCGGAGCTTTTGCTGCTGACCGGCCCCGACCTGCACGAGTGCACGTTTCCGACCGATTCCGAGGACGAGAACAGCACGATGACGGTCGAGGACCTGAAGGACGTGCGGCTGGATCAGGTCGGGATCGGGGCGACGGACTCGCGTTCGACCAGGGTGACGTCCATGAACAGCGTGCCGGGCGGCGCCGGCTCCGGGTCCCGCAGGCGCCGGATCAGGCGCCGGGCCGCTTCCGCGCCCATCTCGTAGACCGGCTGCGCGATGACGCTCAGGGCCGGGGAGACCAGCACGGTCCAGTCGAGGTCGTCGAAGGCCACCACCGAGAGCCGGTCGGGCACCGCGATGCCGAGGTCGCGGATCGCGCGGTAGGCGCCGACCGTCATCAGGTTGTCCACCGTGAAAACCGCCGTGGGCGGGTTCTTCAGCGCGAGGACGCGCTTGGTCTGCTGATAGGCGGCCTCGGCGGCGTAGGTGCCGGTGCGCCGCACGAGTTCGCGGCGCACCGGCACTCCGGCGTCCCAGTGGGCCCGCAGGTAACCGAGCAGCCGGGCCTCGCTCGGGCTGAGCTGGCCCAGCGACACCTCGGCCTGCGGGGTGAGGAACCTGACCCAGTCCTGCTCCCGCGGCTGGCGCAACTCCGCGATGATCGCGACGCGCCGGTGGCCGAGGTCGAGCAGCCGCCGTACGGCCTGGTAGGCGGCCTTCATGCCGTCCACGACGACGGCGTCGGCCTCCAGGTGGTCGCTGACGCGGTCGAACAGGACCACGGGCGTGCCGCCGGTCTGCGCCTGCGCCAGATGGTCGACCTGGGTCACGTCGGCGGGCGCGCAGATGATCCCGTCCACCTGCTTGTGCAGGAGCAGCTGGACCGCCTCACGCTCGCTGGCGAGGTCCTCGTCGCTGTTGGTTACGAGGGTGCTGAAGCCGTGCTCGTGAGCGACATCGGAGATCCCCCGTAGCGCGCGGGCGAAGAAGGGACTCTCGATGTCGGCGCACACCACTCCGATGGTGTCGGTCCGGCCCGTGCGGACGCTGGCGGCGAGGCGGTTGGCGCGGTAGTTGAGCTGCCGCGCCGCCTCCGCCACCCGCCGCCGTACGTCCTCGCTGACGCTTCCGTAACCCCCCAGCGCGCGCCCAGCGGCTGCCGTGGAGACGCCGGCCAGCGCCGCCACGTCCGGGAGCGTCGCCCGGCGCGGCCTGGATGCGGTCACGGATCCTCCCTTTCCCGGTATCGGTCGCCGCCGGCGGGCTCCCGGCCGTCATCGCGTTCGCGGGTACGCCCGGGAGGCGCCGGCGGCTCGCCCATCAGCGATCCGCCGCAGCGAGATTGTAGTGATCCCGGGCGGCGCGGGCGGTGATCCGCCCGGTGCGCAGGTCGGCCTCCACGGCCTCCCTCGGGCGCAGCGCCGGGTCGCCGTATCCGGCTCCGCCGCCGGCGCGCAGGCTCACCACCTCGCCCGGGGCGGCGACGTGCTGCCCCTTCGCCGGGAGCGGGGTCTCCTCGCCGTCCTGCCGGATGAGGACGATCGAGGCGGACGTGCCGGGCAGGCCGCCGTCGAGCCCCTGGGGAGCGTGACCGGGGTTGCTCTGCTCGGCCTCGGAGAGGAACTGCATGGGTTCGTCGGAGATGTTCCGGTAGTCGGCGCGGATGCCCAGGCCGCCCCGCGTGCGTCCCGCACCGCCGCTGTCGGGCACCAGCTCGTAGCGCTCGACACGCAACCGGTAGCTCGACTCGATGATCTCCGCCGGAATGATCGCGCAGTTGGCCATGTGGACGTCGACCGCGTCGGCGCCGTCGTGCGCCGCGGTGGCGCCCGCGCCGCCGGCGACGTTGGCGAGCAGCACGACACCGTCCCCGGTCTTCGGCGAGGCCGACTCGCAGATCAGCACCGGCCAGCCCACGAACCATTCGGACGACGCGCGGTGCGGCGCCGCCGGGGCGAGCGCCCGGGTCATGACGGACGCCAGCCGCTGGGAGGCCAGGTGCCGGTCGCCGACCGCGGCGGGGAAGATCGGGTTGACCGCCGAGCCCTCGGGGGCGTGGATGGTCACCGGCTCCATCGACCCCTCGTTGAACGGCACGTCGCCGGGCAGCAGGCATTTGATCGCGTAGTGCACGACCGACCGCGTCGTGGACGTGGGGATGTTCATGCCGCCGGGCATCTGCGGGTCACAGCCGGAGAAGTCGACGTGCGCGCCGTCGCCCTCGATGGTGACCGTGACGGCGAGGCGGACCGCCGCGCCGGGGTTGATCCCGTCGTCGTCCAGCCACCCCTCGGCCTGGTACGTCCCGTCGGGCAGCGCCGCCAGCTCGGCCCGGGTGCGCTCGGCCGTGTAGCCGATCAGGTCGTCGATCGCCGTCACCAGCGTGTCGGTGCCGTACCGCTCCGCGAGCCGGGCGAAGCGGCGCGCGCCCGAGCGGGCGGAGGCGACCTGGGCGCGCAGGTCGCCGTGGTTCTGCTTGGGGTGGCGGGTGTTGGCCGTGATGATGTCGCGGACGTTCGGCTCGGGGACGCCGCGCACCTCCAGCTTCACCGCCGGCAACATGACGCCCTCGTAGAACGCGCTGCGACTGGTGGCGGCCGCCGTGCCGGGCACGACCCCGCCCCAGTCGGCGTGGTGCGCGATGGCGCCGGTGAAGCCGATCAGCCGCTCGTCCTCGTCGAAGACCGGGACGAACAGGTTGAGGTCGTTGGTCTGGCAGGCCCCCAGGTAGGGGTGGTTGCTGAGGAGGACGTCACCGGGGTGGATGTCGTCGCCCCACTTGTCGAGGCAGGCCCGCAGCGCGGGGGACATCGAGGCGAGCAGCGTCGGGATGTCCAGCGCGGCGGCGAGCAGCCGGCCGGACCGGTCGAAGACCGCGCAGCTGTAGTCGCGCATGTCCTTGACCACCACGCTGAGCGCGGTGCGGCGCAGCGCGGTGCCCATCTCCTCCGCGATGGTCTCCAGGGCGTGCCGGATCACCTCGGTGGTGATCGGGTCGGTTCGTCGCGTGCCGGGGCTCATGCGGAGGTTCCCTTCACAGTCAGGATCAGGTTGCCGTCGCCGTCCACCCGCACCCGCGCGCCGGGCGGCACGACCGTGGTCGCCTCGCGCTCCTCGACGATCGCCGGACCGGCGAACGCCGCGCCGGGCGCGAGGTCCGCCCGCTCGTACACGTCGGTGTCGACCCAGCCGGTCCCGCGGAAGCAGACCCGCCGTACGGAGGCCGGGGTGGGAGTGGAGGACCCCGCCTCCGCGGTGGGGGCGGCCGTGCGCGGCAGCACGCCGTGCACCTCGACGCCGACGGCGACGAGTTCGACGCGGGCCTCCTTGTCGCTGTGCCCGAACTCGAACTCGTGCTGGGCGTGGAAGCGGTCGAGCGCCTCGGCCAGGCTCTGCTCGTCCACCGGGTCCGGCCGCAGCAGGACCTCCACGTCGTTGTCCTGCCAGGCGTAGCGGAAGCGGGCCAGCCGGTTCTCGACGCGGCCCGTGGTGAGCGACTCGACCCGGGACAGGCGGTCGCGGGCCCGGTCGAGCAGGCCGGTGAACAGCTCCTCGATCCGCCCGGGGGTCAGCGTGTCCACGGGGGCGTCCACGGTCAGCGAGAAGTCGTACTTCAGGTCTGAGGTGGCCAGGCCGAGCGCCGAGAACGTGCCGGGGTGGCGCGGCACCAGGACGGTCCTGATGTCGACCATCTCGGCGACCGACAGGGCGTGCATCGGACCGGCCCCGCCGAAGGGCAGCAGCACGAAGTCGCGCGGATCGTAGCCGCGGTTGACGCTGACCACCCGGACGCCCCGGGCCATGATGGCGTCGGCGACGTCGAGGATGCCCAGCGCGGCCTCCTCCAGGCCGATCCCGAGCGGCTCGGCGACGTGCGTCGCGACCGCCCGCCTGGCGGCCTCCACGTCGAGGGTCATCTCCCCGCCGAGGAAGCGCCCGGGATCGACCCGGCCGAGCACGACCTGGGCGTCGGTCGTCGTGGGCCGGGTGCCGCCGCGCCCGTAGCAGGCGGGGCCGGGGACGGCGCCCGCGCTCTCCGGTCCCACGCGCAGCAGCCCGGCGGCGTCCACCCGGGCCAGCGATCCGCCGCCGGACCCGATGGTGTGGATGTCGAACTGGGCGACCTGCAGGGGCCGCCCCTCGAACTGCGACGACCGGTCCAGGCGCGGCCGGCCCTCGTGAATGAGGCAGATGTCGGTGGACGTGCCGCCCATGTCGAAGGTGATCTGGTTGGCGTACGCCGGGTTCTCCGCCACCCGGGCGGCGGCGAGCACCCCCGCCGCGGGACCGGACAGCACCATCTTGTGCGCGGCGGCCGAGGCCTCCGCCGCCGACATGACGCCGCCCGAGGACTGCATCACGAAGAACGGGCAGGTGACCTTCTCCCGCTCCAGGCCGTCCTCGACCGCCGACAGGTAGCGCGCCACCAGCGGCTGCAGCGCGGCGCTGATCGCGGTGGTCGACGCCCGGGGGTATTCCTTGATCTCCGGCGCGACCTCGGAGGAGACGGCCACGTGCAGGCCGGGCACCGCGGCGGCGAGCCGCTCGGCCAGCCGGCGCTCATGGCTGGGGTTGCGGAAGGAGAACAGCAGCGTGACCGCGCACGCCTCGGCGCCGCTCGCCGCGACCTGGGCCACGACGCGGTCGATCTCCTCGTCGGTGAGCGGCGTGACGACCTCGCCGAGCCGGTCGACCCGCTCGTCGATCTCGAAGACCATCTCGCGCGGGATCACCGGCTCCGGCCTGACGACCCCGAGGTCGAACAGCGCGGGGCGCAGCTGCGTACCGATCTCCAGGACGTCCCGGAAGCCGCGGGTCACGATCAGCGCGGTGGGCGGGAGCTTGAACTCCAGGAGGGCGTTGGTGGCGACGGTGGACCCGTGCGCGAACATGCGCAGGGCACCGGTGTCGACGCCGCGCGTGCCGCGCGCGGCGCGGACGCCGTCGAGCACGCCGCCCGCCTGGTTCTCCGGAGTGCTGGGGACCTTCTCGACGAGGACGCGTCCGTCGTCGCCGATGACCACGACGTCGGTGAAGGTCCCGCCGACGTCGATTCCGAGGCGTTGACTCACTGCTTTCCTGCCTTGTAGAAGTACGCGCTGACGGCCGGGTCGTTCATGTTCTCCTTGGTCGCGACGACCGCGTCGAGGCTGACCGACTGCGGCTTGGTCCCGTCCTTGAGGTAGGCGGCCAGGTCGGAGACCGCCCTGACGCCCATGTCGCCGGGCTTCTGGATGATCAGCGCGGAGACCAGGCCGCGCTTGAGCAGGCTCACCTCGTCGGGCGAGGCGTCGAAGCCGACGATCTTGACCTGGTCGCTCTTGCCCGCGGCCTGTACGGCCTGGGCGGCGCCGAGGGTGGGGTTGGTCCAGTTGGTGAAGATGCCGGCGAGGTCGGGGTACCGCTTGAGCACCGCGCTGACGGTGCCGGCGATGGTGGTGAGGTCGGTGGCGTCGTAGCGCTCGGCGACGTACTCGAGGCCGGTCTGCTTCAACCCCTCCTGCCATCCCTTGAGGCGGGCGTCGGTGCTGGAGGTGCCCGGGGTGTAGCCCTCGAAGGCGACCTTGCCCTTGCCGCCGAGCAGCTTGTCCATCGTCTCCGCGGCCAGACGGCCGGCGGCCTCGCCGTCGGAGGTGACGGTGGCGAGACGCGCCGACTGGTCGGCGACGTCGGCGTCCACCGTGATGATCGGGATGCCCTGCGCCATGACCTGCTTCATCGGCGCGATCATCGCCTTGGCGTCCAGGGCGGACATGATGATCCCGTCCGGCTTGCGGGCGGCCACGGACTGCAGGAGCTGGGTCTGCGAGGCCACGTCGAGGGTGGACGGCGCCTGCCAGCTGAAGTCGAAGCCCTGCTTCTTCGCCTCGGCCTCGGCTCCGGCGACCAGCGTGAGGTAGTAGGGGTCGAACTGGTCGTTCAGCAGCATGACGATCTTCTTGCCCGCGGCGCTCGTGCCGCCGCCGGTGTCGTCGGACGAGGACGTGCCGCAACCGGCGAGCAGGCCGACCGCCAGCGCGCTCGCGGCCAGGACGGAAATGGTTCGCTTCATCGGGTTCCTTCGGGGTGGGGAGCGAGGGCGAGGGCTGTGGAGCGAGGGGGAAAGGTCATGTGCGTTCCTGGGCGCGGATCTTGACCTGGTCCACGTAGACGGCCACGAGCAGGACGACGCCGACGGCGACGTTCTGCCAGAACGGCTGGACGTCCATGATCACGAAGCCGCTCTGCAGGACCGCCGGGATGAGCGCACCCACCACGGTCCCGGAGATGCGGCCCCGTCCCCCGAACAGGCTCGTCCCGCCGATGACGACGGCGGCGATGGCCGACAGCGCGTCCCCGGAGTGGCTGGTGATCGACGCCGTGCCGAAGCGCGCGACGTCGAGGACGGCCACGATCCCGCACAGGGCGCCGGTGCCGACGTAGAGCAGGATCATGTGCCGCTTGACGTTCACGCCTGAGCGCCGGGCCGCCTCCAGGTTGGCGCCCATCGCGTACGTGTGCAGGCCGAAGCGGGTCTTCGACAGCACGACCCAGAAGACCGCGGTGACCACGGCCGCGATCACGATGGACCACGGGATGACCCCGAACAGCTTGCCCAGGCCGAACGACGACTGGAAGGGCAGCGGCACGTTCTGCACGTTCTGGCCGTTGGTCCAGACGCTCGCCAGGCCGAGCACGATGCCGCCGGTCGCGAGCGTGGCGATGAACGGGGGGATGCGCAGCTTGACGGCGAGCACCCCGTTGACGGCCCCCCAGCCGACGCCGACGAGCAGGCCGCAGACGATGGCCACGGTGATCGCGATGCCGAGGTTGGGGTAGTGGAAGTCGGCCGCCTGCGCCGCCGTCCCGGCGAGCGCCCCCATCACCTTGGCCACGACGACGGCGGAGAAGATCGTGATCGAGCCGATGGACAGGTCGAGCCCGCCGGCGATGAGCAGGAACGTGATGCCGCACGAGAGGATGAGCAGCTGCGACGCCGTGAGCAGGATGGACTCGGCGTTGCTGAGCGACAGGAACGTCCCCGCCGGGGTGACGATCGAGAAGACCGCCACGATGGCGATCAGCAGGAGCAGGATGGTCGCGTCGGACAGCCGCTGGGTGCGCGGCAGAGCCCTCCTGCGCGCCCTGGCCGGCGGCGTCGCCGGCGGCTTGGTCGGGGAAGCGAGATCGGTCATCGGGGTTCTGCCGCCCTTTCCTCGGTCGGGCTGAGCGTGTCGGCGCCCGTCATCGCCCTGATCAGGTCGGTCGAGGTGACGTCGGACATGGGCGCGGTCAGGACTCGCCTGCCGAGCCGCAGGACCGTGCAGCGGTCCGCGACGCGGAAGACGTCGGGCAGGTTGTGGGAGATGAGCAGCACCGGTAGGCCCTTCTCGTCCCGGATCCGCCGGATGAGCTCGAGGACCGATTCGGTCTGCGCCACGCCGAGCGCCGCGGTCGGCTCGTCCATCATGATCAGGGCCGAGCCCCACATCGCCGCCCTGGCGACCGCGACGGCCTGCTTCTGCCCGCCCGACATGGAGCCGACCTCGGCGCCCAGATCCTGGATCTTCGAGTTGAGCCGGCGCAGGTGCGTGGCGGCCTCGGCCCGCATGGTCTTGCGGTCGACGAACCCCAGCCGGCCCAGCAGCCCGGGGCGGGCGGGCTCGCGCCCGAGGAAGAGGTTGGCGTCCGGCGGCAGCGTCGGCGCGAGCGCCAGGTCCTGGTAGACCGTCTCGATACCGGCCGCCTGGGCGTCCCTCGGCCCGGTGAACCGGTGCGGCACGCCGTTGATCTCGACGGTGCCCTCGTCGGGCGTCACCGCTCCCGCGAGCACCTTCACCAGCGTCGACTTACCGGCGCCGTTGTCGCCGAGCAGGGCGTGGATCTCCCCGGGTGCGATGTCCAGGTCGACGCCGCGCAGCGCCTCGACGTGGCCGTACCGCTTGCGCACGCCGCGTACCCGCACAGCGAGGTCGGCGCTGTCCTTCATGAGGTCTCCTCCGGTGGATAGAGGGCGTCGATATCGGCGGGGTAGCCGTAACCGCCGTGGTGGCGGCAGACGGAGGCGGCGTAGGCCGCGGCCCGCGCCATGGCGACCTCGGCCGGGGCCACGGGCAGCGCGACCAGCAGCTGCGCCGCGAAGGCGTCGCCGGCGCCGAGCGTGTCCACCGCCTCGGTGGGAACCGCCGGCTGCCACACTGTACGGTCCGCCGAGGCCAGCAACGCACCCTGATCTCCGCAGGTCACGACCACGACGCGGGGTCCGAGAGCGAGGACGGACGCGGCGAACCCGGCGCACTCGCGCCGGTCGAGCCGGGCCCGGGAGAAGAAGGCGATGGCGACCGAGGGCAGCAGGTCCCGCGCGTACTCCATGTCCTTGTAGGAGAAGTCGAAGGAGACCTCGGTGACGCGGGCGATGTCGGGCAGCTGGTCCTCGACCAGGCTGGTGTGTCCCGTGTGGACGAGGTCGAACGACGCCAGGTAGTCCACGTCCGCCGGGCTCAGCCGGAGGTCCTCGGTGGGCGGGACGTAGTCGACGAAGGTCCGGTTCCCGTCGGCGTCGAGCTTGACGTCGGCCCGGGGCGTGGGGTGGCCCCCGTACCGGGACCAGCGGGCCTCGACGCCCTCGGCGGCCAGGCTGTGCCGTACGAGGTCGCCCGCGGGGTCGGACCCGATCGAACCGACGTAGGCGGCCTCCGCGCCGAGGCGCCGGGCGTGGACCGCGACGTTGCAGGCGCTGCCGCCGGGGAAGACGAGGCCGAGGTCGAGATATCTGTCGACGACGTTGTCGCCGACGCCGCACAACCTCATCTCAGTACGCCATCTTGTGCATGTAGCGCCGCTCGTCGAGCGAGTGGCCGGTGACGGACTCGTAGTGGTCGGCGAGCCGGGTGGCGAGGTTGGCCAGCACCGGGGCCGACAGCTCGGGCCGCGCCGCGGCGGGCACGCCGGGCAGTTCGAGGGCGGCCGAGTCGAGCGTGTAGACCCGGGAGGTCACCTTGGGGGCGAAGGCGGCGACCCGGTCGGCCATCGCCTGGGTGCGGTCCTCGCCACGCAGGAGGATGAGCGGCGCGTCGCCGACCACCATCTCGAACGCGCCGTGGAAGAAGTCGCCGGACGCCACGCAGACCGACTTCTTCCACTGCATCTCCATCAGGTAGCAGACCGAGAGCAGGAAGGCGACGCCGTACGCGTTGCCGCCGCCGACCACGAAGGTCAGGTCGGCGTCGGCGGTCTCCCGCGCGATCGTCGCCGACAGTTCCTCGTGCGCCTCGGTGGCGACGGCGAGCGCGTCGGGCAGCGCCTCGTAGCCACGCCGGAGGGTCTCGTGGTCGAGGTCGGCGCCGTCGATCCGCAGCAGCTCATGCACGAGCTGTCCCAGCAGGACGTGCTTGGCCGCCGTGATCGTCTTCTCACTGTGGTAGGTGAACGCGGCGTCCCCCAGCTCGCCGAGCGGGTTGTCGTCGTCGGTCGCCACCGCCACGACGTACGCACCCGCCTCCTTGGCCAGGCGCGCCGCGGCCACCGTCTCGGGGGTCGCACCGGAGTGGGAGGAGGCCACCACCAGTGAGCGCTCCGACAGCCGGGGGGAGGGGGACGCCAGGAACTCGGCGGCGTTGATGTTGTGGCTGACCAGCCCGGTCGCCGAGGCGGACAGGGTGGCGTGCGCCGGCACCGAGGAGGCCCAGGAACCGCCGCAGCCGAGGAAGAACACGTCCGTCACTCCGGCGGAGGCCGCCTGCGCCGCCACCTTCGCGGCGAGGCCGCGCTGGTCGACCGCTCCCCCGATGACCTCCCTGAGCTGGGGATCGATGGGCCGCAGGCCGGTTTTCGAAGTCATTGGCACTCCGCATGTAGAACGTTCTCACTGACCGGCGAGCAAACGCGTAGAACGTTCTCACCGGGATGATGAGAAGGTTCTCAACCTCGCCGGGGAGCAGTCAAGAGGCAACGGGGATTTTGACTCAGCTGACCGACTTCTTGTCACGCGGCAGGACCAAGGTGATGTCGATCACGTTAAGGAATCTTGCCGACATACCGGCCCGCATGGAGATTTACGGGGACTTCCGCACCCCCCAGGAGGCTCTCCGTGCTGTTACGAGCAGCCCTCGCCGCCGTCGCCGTGACCGCGATCGGCGCGGTACCGGTCCATGCGGCCACCGGACCCGCGATCACCGTCGCACAGGGACGGACCCAGCCGGTCTTCTCCTACGCCGACGCGATCCGTGAGCACGTCTACGTCGAGTCGAGCGTCGACAGCGACTCCGACGGCCGCCTCGACCGGGTCAGGGTGGACATCATCAGGCCCAGGGAGTCGGGGCTCGGTCTCACGGTGCCGTCGATCATCGACGAGAGCCCCTACTACGACAACTCCGGGCGCGGCAACGAGTCCGAGCGCAAGGTCTACGACGCGGCCGGCGAGCTCGCCAAGTTCCCGCTGTTCTACGACAACTACTTCGTGCCGCGCGGGTACGCCGTCCTCAACGTCGACATGGCCGGAACCACCAAGTCCGACGGCTGTCCCGACGTGGGCGGCAGAGCCGACGTGCTGGGCGGCAAGGCGGTCGTCGACTGGCTGAACGGCCGCGCCCCCGCCTACCACGACGACGGCACCCCGGCGGTGGCCGACTGGAGCACCGGCAAGGCCGGCATGATCGGCAAGTCGTACGACGGCACGCTGGCCAACGCGGTCGCGGCGACCGGGGTCGAGGGCCTGGAGACGATCGTCCCGATCTCCGCCATCAGCTCCTGGTACAAGTACCAGCGGTCCAACGGCGTCGTCTACAACTACAACTACATGTCGTACCTGTCCCGGGCCGTCGACACCGACCCGGCCGCCAAGTGCGCGGCCGTACGGGCCCGGCTGGACGCCGACGCCGACGACGCGACGGGCGACTACAACGGCTTCTGGGCCGAGCGCGACTACGTCGCCGGATCGCTCGGCGACGCCTCGAAGGTGCGCGCGAGCGTCTTCGTCGTGCACACGGTCAACGACCTGAACGTCAAGCCCGACAACTTCTCGGTGTGGTGGCAGGCGCTGGCCGACCGGAACGTGCCGCGCAAGATCTGGGTCGGCCAGTATCAGCACGTGGACCCCTTCGACTTCGAGGGGCGCCGCGGCCTGTGGGTCGACACGCTGCACCGCTGGTTCGACCGCTGGCTGCTCGGCGTGGACAACGGGATCATGCGGGAGCCGCGCGCCGACGTGCAGATCGGCCCGGCCGAGTGGGTCACGCAGCGCGACTGGCCCGCGCCGCTCGCCCGGAAGGTGCCCCTCCGGCCGTCCGCCGACGGCTCGCTCGGCCTGCTCCCCGCCAGGAAGGGGAAGACGGCCGCCTTCACCGACACCCGCCAGTCGGAGGACGCGATGGTCGCCGACGTCGGCACGGCGGCGCCGGGCAGGGTCGCCTTCACCACCGGCGCGCTGCCGTTGAACCTGCGCTTGTCCGGCACGCCCGAGGTGGACCTGCGGATCTCCCTCGACAGGCCGGCCGCGAACCTGACCGCGCTCCTGGTCGACTTCGGCGAGGACACCCGGGTCGACTGGCGTCTCGGGCAGGGCATCACCACCCTCGCCGAGGAGGACTGCCACGGCGACGGCACCACCGCCGACGACGCCTGTTACAAGAAGGTCGCCACCAACCTGGCCACCAGGCCCCTGGAGGTCGTGGCCCGCGGCTGGATCGACGCGCAGAACCGCGATTCGCTCACCGAGTCGTCCCCGCTGACCCCCGGGACGTACGCACAGGTGAAGTGGAAGACCCTGCCGCAGGAGTACACGTTCAAGAAGGGCCACAGGATCGGCCTGGTGATCGCCGGGACCGACTCCACCTACAGCCGTGAGCAGGCCACCGGCGCCAACGTCACCGTCGACCTCAGGAAGAGCAGCGTCTCGCTCCCGCTGGATCTGGCCGGCGCGCTGACCGGCCTGCCGAAGGGCCGTGGGAACTGGCACGGCCCGGAGCAGGTGCGGCTGCCGGTGCCGGAGATCAAGCTCTACTGATCCCCCGGCCGCCCTCGGGCGCCTTCGTCGTGGTGTGATCGCATGACCGAGATCGTCGTGGAAGACGGCGCATGGACGGTCGATGTCGAGGCGGTACGGATCACCCCCGGCAGCGGCCGCGACGTCCACGAGGTGCGCAAGGCCCTCGGGGACCTGGTGGTGCCGTTGGAGGCCGTGGCGGGCGCCGTGTTCGAGCCCTCCCGCAAAGGCGGGCACCTGCGGCTGCGGCTGCGCCCCGGGGCGGACCCGCTGACCGAGGTCGGCGCCGGGCTGCTGGCCGCCCCCGCCGACCCCTACCGGCTGGCCGTCCCCAAGGAGCGCAAGGCGGCGGCGGAGTACATGGCCGGCGAGATCCGCAATCTGGTGCAGCTGGCCCAGGTGCCGGAGGAGCCCTGTCCCGATTTCCTGCTGCCCGGCCCGGCCGTGCCGATCAGCGCCACGGCCGGTGACGGCACCGTGAGCTTCGACGGCGTCCGGCAGCGTCCTCGTCGCGGCCGCCGTGCTGGCGCGGCTGGCCCGCCACGCGCCGGAACCGCCCGCCGCCCTGCCGCCCCCCGCCGCGGACGGGCGCGACCTGCTGATCCGGCGGCTCGCCGACCTGGGCGAACTGCACCGGAGCGGAGTGCTGACCGACGAGGAGTTCAGCACGGCGAAGAAGGCGCTGCTGGACCGCATCGCCGAACTGTAGAGGGGCGGGCGTTTCGATCTCTTCTGATCGGCAAGCTGGTGAATCCGGGATCACGCCGACGGGAGAGGTCACCGTGCGTTTCCACGCCGACCTGCACATGCACTCCAGGTACGCGTACGCGTGCAGCAAGAACAGCGACCTGGAGCAGCTGACCTGGTGGGCCCGCCGCAAGGGCGTCACGCTCATGGGCACGGGAGACTTCACCCACCCGGCCTGGCTGGAGCGGCTGCGCACGGCTCTCGTGCCGGCCGAGCCGGGGCTGTTCCGGCTGCGCGACGACCTCGACCGCGAGGTCGCCGCGACGCTGCCGGACAGCGTGGCGGACGCCCCCGTGCGGTACATGCTGTCGGTGGAGATCTCCACCGTCTACTCCCAGGCCGGCCGCTCCCGGAAGATCCACCACCTCGTCTACCTACCCGGATTCGACCAGGTCGAGGAGTTCAACCGCGGCCTGGCCAAGATCGCCGATCTCGGTGTGGACGGCCGGCCCACCGTACGCATGAGCAGCCGGGAGCTGCTCGAGGCCGTCCTGTCCTGCGGCGAGGGCGCCTACCTGGTGCCGGCGCACGTCTGGACGCCGTGGTTCGGCGTGCTCGGTTCGAAATCGGGGTTCGACAGCCTGGAGGAGTGCTTCGGCGACCTCACCGAGCACGTCTTCGCGCTGGAGACCGGGCTGTCCGCCGATCCCGCGATGATGTGGCAGGTCTCCGGCCTCGACGGGTATCGGCTGGTCAGCTACTCGGACGCCCACTCGCCGCCCATCGTCGGCCGCGAGACCACGGTCTTCGAGACCGATCTGGACTACTTCGCGATCGAGCGCGTCCTGCGCACCGGCGCCGGTCTGCGCGGCACGACCGAGTTCTTCCCCGAGGCGGGCAAATACCACGTCGACGGCCATCGCAAGTGCGGCGTGCGCCTCGACCCGGAGGAGACCCGCAAGCTCGGCGGCCTGTGCCCGGTGTGCGGCGGGAAACTCACGGTCGGCGTGCTCAGCAGGGTCGAGGATCTGGCCGACCGCCCCGCCGGCAGGACCCCGCCCGGCGCGGCGGACTTCCGCAACCTCGTCCCGCTCCCGGATCTCGTGGCCGAAATCCTGGGGGTCGGCCCGAAGAGCAAGAAGGTGAGCGCCGAGACCGACAGGCTCGTGGCCGCGCTCGGGCCGGAGCTCGCGATCCTCGGCGACCTCCCGCTCGACGACATCGCCGCCCAATCGCCGCCGCTCGCCGAGGCGATCGGCCGCCTGCGGAACGGCGAGGTGACCAAGGACCCCGGCTACGACGGCGAGTTCGGCCTGATCCGCACCCTCGGCCCAGCGGCTTCTTCGTCGGGCCGGGTCAGAGGTAGGTGACGCCGGTCAGGGCCTCGGCTGCGGTCCACAGGCGGCGCCCGACGCTCGGGTCGGCCGCCTCCGTGCTGGGGCGGACCTCCACGACCCGGCCGCGCGTCTCGAAGAGGCCGGACGGCCCGAAGAACTGACCGCCGCGCACATCGGGCGCGGTCGCGGCGAAGAGCTGGGGCAGCGCCCCCCGCTCGGCCGGCTGTGTCACCAGCAGCCCGCCCCGGGCGAAGATCCGCCCCATCCGGCCGCGATGCTCCCAGGCCCGGGGGGTGAGGTTGCTCCTGGACAGCCCGGGGTGGGCGAGGACGCTGACGACCGGTGAGCCCGCGGCGCGCAGACGGCGGTCGAGTTCGAGGCCGAAGACGGTGGTGGCGAGCTTGGAGCGGCCGTACGCGCGACTGGCGTTGAAGTCGCGCCGCGACATCAGGTCGTCGAAGTCGAGGTGGGCGTTCTTGTGGGTGATCGAGCTGAGGCTGACCACCCGCGCGGCGTCCGCCCGGCCGAGGCTGTCGAGCAGCAGGCCGGTGAGGGCGAAGTGGCCCAGCATGTTGGTGCCGAATTGGAGCTCGAACCCGTCGGCCGTCGTGCGGGCGGGGCCGAGGATGACCACGCCGGCGTTGTTGACCAGCAGGTCGACCGCCGGGAAGTCGGCGGTCAGCTCCTTGGCGAACGCGTGCACCGACGCGAGCGAGGCCAGGTCGAGCTTCCGCACCTCGATCTCGGCCCGTGGCGCCGAACGCCGGATCGCCTCGGCCTCCCGCTCACCGGCGGCGATGTCGCGTACGGCCATCACGACGTGTGCGCCATTCCGGGCGAGCTCGGTCGCGGTGACCAGTCCGAGCCCGGAGTTCGCGCCGGTGACGACGGCGACCCGGCCGTGCTGATCGGGGATGTGACTGGCGTTCCATTCGGTCATGGCGACGACGCTAGGACGGGGTCGCCGGGATTCGGTCGTACGCGTTTGCCTGGGAACGCCAGACCTACCTTCGGCGCGGGCCGCACCGGCAGACTGAGGTCATGGCTGTCGACCACCCGTACGCCCGTGAGCTCGGCGATTTCCTGCGTGCCCGGCGCGGCCGGCTGCGCCCGCAGGACGTCGGCCTGGAGCCGGGGCCCCGGCGCAAGGTGGCCGGTCTGCGGCGCGAGGAGGTCGCGCTGCTGGCCGGGCTGAGCACCGACTACTACCAGCGCATGGAACAGGGCCGTGAGGTGCGGCCCTCCGACCAGGTGCTCGACGCCATCGCCTCCGCGCTCGACCTCGACGACGAGGAACGGCGGCACCTGTTCACCCTCGCCCGGGCGGCACGGCGGCCGGCGGCCGCCCGTACGCGCCGCGCCCCGGAGCGCGTGCCGGACAGCACGAGGCGCCTGCTGCACGTCATGGGAACCCCCGCGGTCGTGCTCGGCCGGCACCTGGACGTGCTCGCGTGGAACACCCTCGCCGAGGCGCTGCTCGGCGATCCGGCCCCCCTGCCGCCGGGGCGGCGGAACATGCTCATGGTGCTGTTCGAGGATCCCGGGAGCCGTTCGCGCTGCCCCGACTGGGAGACCACCGCCCTGCAGTACATCGGCATGTTGCGGGCCGCCGTCGCGACCGATCCCACCCATCCGCGCGCCACGACGATCATCGGCGAGCTGAGCATCCGCAGCGCGGACTTCCGCCGGCTCTGGGCCCGGCACGACGTGCGTGAGACGGTCCACGGGACCAAGCTGTTCCGGCATCCCCAGGTGGGCGAGATCACCCTCGATTGGGACGTCTATCCCCTGCCCGGCAATCCCGGGCCGGTCCTGCTCGTCCACACGGCAGAGCCCGGCAGCGCGGACGCGGAACGCCTCCAGCTGCTCGCGTCCCTGCACGCCACCAGGGAAACGGGGAAAGCCCGGACCGAACGGCCCGGGCTTTCCGAAGCGGTGCGCCGCCGGGGACTCGACCCCCGGACCCGCTGATCAAGAGTCTTTCAGCCCCCGTAACCCAGCCGTCGAACCTCTCTATCCGCAGGTCTTCGTTTCCGGCGAGCAGAACGCGACCTCGGGGTAGCGCACCGACGGCCTGTCCAGCAGGGGCTGTGGCTTATCGCCCAGGTGCAGGTCGAGGAAGGCTCGGACGTACCTGCGGGTGATGGCCACGGAGCGGCTTCCAGGAAGCCCACTGCCGAGGTCGACGCCGATCTGCTGGGCCAGCAGATCGTAGTCGCCGAAGGACGGGTGTACCGCTCCGGCCACCACGAGCCAGCGCCTCCACCCGGTCAGGTGTTCCCAGTCGCGGTCCCATGTGGCGTCCATGCCGCCCGGACTGTGCGAAGGCTGGCCCAGGAGCAGGAACGGGCGTGCCACCCCGCTCGCGGGGATGGGGGCGAACATGAGGCCGTCCATGTTGATACCGCCGCGTACCCGGGAGTCCCTCAGCATCGTCCCGGCGACGCTCGCGCCTCCGAGGGACGTGCCCGCCATCGCGATCCGGGACGCGTCGATCAGCGAAGCGCCCGTCCACTTGGCATGTGGACCGGTCAGCTGATCGATCACGAACGAGACGTCGACCGCCCGGTTCTCCACCGCCTTCTTCCCGAAGTCGTCGACGCCTTCGAGTTCGCACGCGGCGCAGGTGGTCAGCCGCCCGTCGGGGAACGTGGTGGCGAAGGTCTCGTACGTGTGGTCGACGCCGGCCACCACGTAGCCTCTGCTCGCCAGTTCCTCGGCCAAGGCGGTGAGCGAGCTTCGGGGGTCGGTGAAGCCGGGAGAGAGCACGACAAGGGGCAGAGTGTGTCCACGTCCCGCCGGTTCGGCGCCGCTGAACGCGTGGGTCCGCGTTCTGCTCAGCACGTCGGACGGCACGCCCGTCACCCCCTTGCCCTTCAGGATGAGCTCCGACTCCTTGGGCGTCACATAGGGCGCACGCCGGCCGTTACGGGACTTCGCCGGGTACCAGAGGGAGACCATGAGCTCTCTCGACCCGGCCTCGGGGACCCAGGGGTCAGGGCGCGAGGTGTCCTCCAGACGCAGGGACGTCGTGCCGACCGGATGGGGACCGGTCGGCTCGGGCAAATACGGCGCGCCGCTCGTCGTGACCGGAGAACCGATGGAGGCGTACGCGGAAGAGGCGGACGCCGGCGTCCGGGAGGCGGGGACCGGCAGGGTGAGCAGTCCTGCGACCACGGCCAGGCCGGCCCGCAGGATCGGAGTCCGGAACGCCGGCTTTCCGCTGCTCCGACGACGGCCGGTCAGAGCCGGACGTGCCTCGTCATGCCTGGTGGGGCCCTCGGCTCTCAGCGCCGCATGCGGATCTTTGGATGGCATGGCCTGATCCTGCGAGGCCAGGGCCTGGCACGGTATCAGCCGAAAGTGCGATCGGTGCCGTTCGAATAGCACTTAAGACCGGTTCAGGCCCTTCCCGGCGTCAGGCGGCTGCGACCACCACGGCGACGATCAGCACCAGCAGGAGTGCCACCCCGACGCCCGCGATCACCAGGGACGTGATCGCACAGCCCATTCCGTTCCACGGCTGAGGGGCGGGGCCGAGGGCGCCTCTGGAGTAGGTCCACATGGGAGCGCGGTATTCGAGTTCGAGCGCCATACCGGGCTGGAGCCAGATCGTCAGATCCGCCGGGCCGATCCGCGCGGGGAGGAGATAGGGCAGGTGGACGTGGAGATGGTACTGACCGGGAGGAAGCGGGATCGTGTTGCGTCCCCACCGGCCCAGCATCTGACGGCCGTTGATGACGATCTTCGGCGTGATCATGGCCAGCATGAAGCTCAGCCAGTGCCGCTTCACGTCGATGGTCACCTGCGCCCCCGGAGGAGCGGGTGGGGGCGGCTGGCTCCATGAGGTGGGGGGCACCGGCGGATGCATGGCGCCCATGCTACTGCCGTCCTGATCTTCCGGGATCTGTCCGGACACCCATGACGCCACGGCGGGCACGGGGCATCGCCGAGGCGATCACCGAATGAAAAACCCCAGGCCGGTGATACCGGCCTGGGGTTTCAATTGGTGCGCCGCCAGGGACTCGAACCCCGGACCCGCTGATTAAGAGTCAGCTGCTCTAACCAACTGAGCTAGCGGCGCAGAGCTCTTAGAGGTTATCGCACACCTCAGAGCGGTCAAAATCGGGCTAGAGTAGAACAACATTCGGTTATCGGCGGTTTGGAGCGCACATGTGGTTCGCCTCGCCTGACGAGGTCCGCGGGCGGCTGACGGCCGTCGACTACCTTGCCGACGACGGCATCGCGACATCGGTGTTCCTGGCCGGGGCGCTGGGCAAGCCGCTGCTGGCGGAGGGGCCCGCGGGAGTGGGCAAGACCCAGCTCGCCAAGGCCGTCGCCGCGGCCACCGGCGCCCGGCTCATCCGCCTGCAGTGCTACGAGGGCCTGGACGAGGCGCGGGCGCTGTACGAGTGGAACTACAAGAAGCAGCTGCTGCGCATCCAGGCCGACGACGGCGCCTGGGACGACATCTTCTCCGAGGAGTTCCTGCTGGAGCGTCCCCTCCTGAAGGCGATCAGGAGCGAGGAGCCCACCGTGCTGCTCATCGACGAGACCGACAAGGCCGACGTCGAGGTCGAGGGTCTGCTGCTGGAGATCCTGTCCGACTACCAGGTCACGATTCCCGAGCTGGGCACGATCACCGCCGCGCGCCGGCCGTACGTCGTGCTGACCTCGAACGCGACCCGCGAGCTGTCGGAGGCGCTCAAGCGGCGCTGCCTGTACCTCCACCTCGACTACCCCACTCCGGAGCGGGAGCGCGACATCCTGCTCGCGCAGGTGCCCGGGCTGCCCGCGGGCATCGCCGAGCAGATCGCCCGTACGGTGGCCACGCTGCGCGGGCTGGAGCTGAAGAAGTCGCCGTCCATCGCCGAGACCGTCGACTGGGCGCACACCCTGCTCGCGCTGGGCCGTACGGAGCTGGACGAGGCGCTGATCGGCGAGACGCTGGGCGTGGTGCTCAAGCACAACTCCGACCAGGTGCGGGCCGCCAAGGAGCTCGGCCTGCCCGCCCGGTGACGACCCGGTGATGACAACGCCTCGGGCATCCCTCGTGGACCGGCACGTGGGGTTCGTGCACGCCCTGCGGGCGGCCGGGCTGCCGGTCTCCCCCGCCGAGGGACTGGACGCGGCCCACGCGCTCATGGTCGTCGACCTGGCCGACCGGGAGACACTGCGCGAGGCGTACGCCGCGACGCTGGTGAAGCGGCCCGCCCACCGGCCGGGCTTCGACACGCTCTTCGACCTGTGGTTCCCGCCGGTGATCAGCGGCGCCGACGGCACCGCCGTCGGCGAAGAAGCCCAGGACGCCGAGCAGCCCGAGCTGCCCGAGCTGCGGGAGCGGCTGGCGGAGCTGCTGATGGGCGATCCGGCCGATCCCGCGTTCCGGGAGTTCGCCCGGGCCATGGTCGGGAGATTCGGGCAGGTCCAGGCGGCCCCCGGCAGGCAGTCGTGGTTCTCCTTCCCCGTGCTGCGCGCGCTGTCGCCGGAGACGCTGGTGGCCCGGATGCTCGCCGCCATGCTCGACGAGCGCGGCGGCCTGCCGGAGAAGGTCGCCAGGCGGCACATCGCACGGACCACGGAGGCGTTCACCGAGGCCGTCGCCACCGACGTACGCCGCAGGATCGCCGAGGAGTCGGGGATCGAGAAGATCGCCAGGTCGGCTGTCCGGCCGCCGATCGACCAGGTCGACTTCCTGCGCGCGACCAAGGAGGAACTGGCCCGGCTCCGCCGGGAGGTCCATCCCCTGGCCCGCCGCCTGGCCACCCGGCTGGCGATCCGGCACAGGCGCGGGCGGCGCGGGCGGC
>NZ_JBFAOO010000053.1:0-42866 GCF_040675265.1 Microbispora sp. NPDC049633 | reverse complement strand
GCACAGCCAACACAACCACCGAAGTGATCGAAGAGGAGTGCGCCGAACCGCGCCGACAACAGAAGATTACCAGGGCCCGGCACTGCCATGACCCGGTTCGAGAACAACGCCCCCAACGCGGAAGCTATTCCCGGCGACGCCGGCCCGGGGTGGCGCGGCGTCGCCGGTGCGACACAGCGATCGGTCGCGGGTGTTCCCGCAGGTCACCGCCGAGGGCACTCCCCGCACCCGGGATGCGGCAAAACGTACGAGCGGGGAGGGACAACCAGATCCGGCTCTCAAGCATCTACTTAGCGCCGCGGCGATCACGTCGGCATGGCACGGACTATCGGGGAGGCACGAGGTGAGGGACGAACGCCGTGAGCGGCTGTCGTCCCCGTGCTGCGCGACGGCTCTGACGGGCCGTCCTCTTCCCACGCAACCGAACGTCAAGCCGCTCGCAATCGCCCCGCGCTACGAACACGATGCGGAAGTCCCCGTACGGCGCCAACCCGGCCGCCCGGACTTCCGTCGCTGGAGGTGGCCATCATCATGCGGTCGGAGTTCGACGACATCCGTGCCCACATCACCGCCGAGCCGCCGCGCCCGGGCGATCTGCTCGAGCTCGCGCACTCCCTGCTCGACGACCTGGAGCTGTTGCGTACGCGCGAGGCGATCCTGCGCTCGCACTACCTCGCGTTGCTGACCGCCGCTCGCGCCTCCGTGGCCGCGGAAGCCGCCGGACATCCGGCGCCCCTCACCTTCCTCCAGCACGAGCTGGCCGAACACGGTCAGCTTCCCGACGGTGAGCAGGCGCAGCGGATTCTGTCGGACGCCACGGCGGCGCAGGCCATGCTCACCCAGCTCGACGAGCCCGCGCCGCGGCGGCCCCGCACCGCACGCGGTCCTCACTGTGGTGGGGTCAGCCGCAGGCTGCGGGGCTGACCCCCGCGGCCTGCGGCTCAGCCGCCGGGGATGAGCTCGTGCACGAAGACGACGTTGGGGTAGGCCGGGTTGTCGGTGAACCCCTGGACGTTGCCCAGGTAGGCCCGTTGATAGGTCAGCACCCACGGCACGGCCACCACCGCCTTCTCCTCGATGAGGCTGCGCTGGAGGCCGGCGTACGCCGTCTCGGCGGCGGAGCGGTCGTTCGTCCCCAGTGACGGCAGTTGGTCGATCTTGGCGTCGATGTCCCTGTTCTTGAGGTAGGTGAGGTTGAAGGACACCGGCTCGGCGCTGTGGAAGACGTTGAGGAACCACGAATAGGCGTCGGCGTAGTCGGGGTACCAGTACATGACGAAGATGTCCTGGCGCTTGGCCGGGTCCGCGGCCTTGCCCTGGTCCCACTGGTCGTTCCACGGCATGGGCTTGGCGTCGAGCTGGACGTTCAGCTCCGCGAGCGTGCGCTTGAGCCTGCGCACCAGCAGCTCCTCGTCGTCGTCCCCCTCCGCGTAGGTCAGCGTCAGGCGCAGCGGGTTGCCGCCCGGGCCGTACCCCGCCTTGGCGAGCAGCTCGGCGGCCCCGGCGAGGTCCTGCTTCTGGGTCAGGCCGGGGGCGTGACCCAGCAGGCCCTCGGGCACCAGGCCCGAGGCGGGCGCCGCCGCGCCCTTGAGCGCGGCGACCAGGCCGTCGTAGTCGATGGCCTTCTGCACCGCCTTGCGCAGCCGTATGTCGGCGAGTGGTCCGGAGGCGGTGTTGAACAGCACGAGCAGGTTCTGGAACGACGGCACCTGCAGGGTCCGCACGCCCGCGGTCGCCCGGGCCCGCCGGAACAGATCGGGGTTCAGCCGCTGCACGTAGCTCGCCTCGCCGCGCAGCAGCAGCCGGTACGCCCGGTCGGGGTCGGGGGTGACGCGGAACTCGATGTTCCGGTAGTGCGGACCCTCCCAGCCGCCCCAGTAGCGGTCGAAGGCACGCAGCACCAGTTCCTTCTCGCGCCCCTTCTTCCAGCTCGCCACCGTGTACGGCCCCGAGCCGGCGTCCCGGCCTGCCTGGAACCACTTCTTCAGGTCGCCCGAGCCCGCCGCCTGGGTGTCGTAGATATACGAGGCGTAGCCGGCGGAGGCGATCAGGTCGAGCGGGGCGGCGTACTTGAGCCGGAACTCCACGGTCAGCGGGTCCTTGACCGTGATCTGCTGCACGGGGTCCCAGATGTAGGCCGCGCCGGCGCCCATCCGCTTGGTGCGCTCGACGGACGCCTTCACCGCGTCGGCGTCCAGCGGCCGTCCGGTGTGGAAGACCACGCCGCCGCGCAGGGTGAACGTCCAGACCTTGCCGTCGGACGACGTCTGCCAGCGCTCGGCCAGGCGCGGCGCCGCGCGCCGCGTCCTGGGGTTGTACTTCGTCAGCGAGTCGTAGATGTTCTCCATCGCGACGACCTCGTTGGAATACGAGCTCGCCGGATCCCAGTCGGTGACGATGTCGAGATGGTGCAGGTAGACGAAGGTGGAGTCCTTCGCCGACGGGAGGTTCGCCGCCGAGATCTCCCGGGCCTCACCGCCGCCGCAACCAGCCAGGGCCAGCACGGCCAGCACTCCCAGCACGAGGAAACGGCGCATGCGTGCGGGTCCTTTCCGTGTCTACCATGATCGACGCTACTGCAAGATCACGATTGGACACGATAAATCCCGCTAATCGATCACAGGGCCCTCATCCGGCCCACCTCGCTGCTAGTCTCTAGCTCTGTCACAAAAGGTCTTATGTGAGGCATGTTCCTCACTGGGCGAGGTGCCATGAGTCCGCGTAGGCGCGACCGGCCGATCCGGTCCCGGCTCATCGGCCTGCTCCTCGTCCCCCTCTTCTCGCTGGTCGCCCTGTGGGTGGTCACCGCCGGCGTAACCATCGGCGAGAGCCTGAGCCTGCGCACGTACAACACCCTGTGGTCGACACTGCGGCGGCCCGCCGACTCCCTGATCGTCGAGCTGCAGGCGGAGCGCCTGGCCACGGCCCGATACCTCGCCGCGCATCAGAAGAACAACCGCGACGCCATGGTCCTGCAGCGCCAGCGGACCGACAAGACCAGGGAGAAGGTCCGCACGCTGGCCCTGTCCGACTCGTCCAGATCGGCCACCACCGCCGCGATGCGCACCCAGGTCGACGAGATGCTGGCGGGGCTCAGCCGGATCGACGAGATCCGCGCGGAGATCGACGAGGGGCTGTCGGAGCGTCTGCGCGTCATCGAGACCTACAACCTGGTCAGCGACTCGATCTACCGGATGCACTACAGCCTCGCCCTGATCGACGACATCCCGATCTACCAGCAGTCGCGTGTGGTGATCTCGCTCGGGTACGCCAAGGAGCTGCTGACCCGGGAGCAGGCGCTGGCGGCGGCCACGGGGGCGTCCGGCGGCCTCACCGACGAGGAGCGCAAGCTGTTCACCCAGCTCGTGGGCAACCGCCGGTTCCTCATCGACCAGGGACTGCCCGAGCTGGACGCGGGCCTGCGGCAGCTCCACGTCAACCTGATCACCACCCCGCTCTACCAGCGGCTGCGGCTCCAGGAGGAGCAGATCATCGCGGCGCCCACGATCTCCGCGCGTACGCAGCGGGTGTGGCAGTCGACCTCCGACGACCTGGCCGACTCGTTCCAGAAGGCGCAGACCGAGGCGGCGGCCCTGCTCGCCCAGCGTGCCGCGCCGATCGCCGACTCGATCCTGCGCCGGGCCGTGCTGGTCGGGGGTTTCGGTCTGCTGGCTGTCGTCGCCTCGATCCTGATCTCGCTGCGGGTCGGCGGACGCCTCGCCCGTGAGCTGGCCGATCTGCGGCAGGCCGCGCTCGACCTGGCCAACGAGCGGCTGCCGGGGATGCTGGTCAAGCTCAAGCGGGGCGACGACGTGGACGTGGCCACCGAAGCGCCCCCGATCCAGACGGCGGGCGGGACCGCCGAGATCCAGGACGTGGGGCGGGCCTTCTCGACCGTCCAGAGGACCGCGGTGGAGGCCGCCATCGGGCAGGCCCGCCTGCAGCGGGGTGTCAGCCAGGTGTTCCTCAACCTGGCGCGGCGCAGCCAGACGCTCCTGCACCGGCAGCGGACCCAGCTGCACGGCATGCAGCGCCACACGACCGACCCGGACGTGCTGGAGGAGCTGTTCCGGCTCGATCATCTGACGACCCGCATGCGCCGCCACGCCGAGGGCCTGATCATCCTGTCCGGCAACAGCCCCGGCCGCGCCTGGCGCAAGCCGGTCCCGATGTACGACGTCGTACGCGGGGCCGCGGCCGAGGTGGAGGACTACGCCCGGGTCAACGTGCTGCCCATGGAGGACCACGGGCTCGACGGCGCCGCGGTGGCGGACGTCATCCACCTCATCGCCGAACTGATCGAGAACGCCACCATCTTCTCGCCGCCGCACACGTCCGTGTCGGTACGCGGCGAACTCGTCGGCACGGGCTTCGTGGTCGAGATCGAGGACCGCGGGCTCGGCATGACCAAGGAGCGGCTCGCCGAGTTGAACGAGCGCCTGGCCGCTCCGCCGGAGTTCGACATCGCGGACACCGAGCGCATGGGACTGTTCGTCGTCGCGCGCCTGGCCGCGCGGCGGGACATCCGCGTGACGCTGCGGCCCTCGGCCTACGGAGGAACGACCGCCATCGTGCTGCTCCCATCCGCGCTCATGGTCGGCCCCAAGGATCCCGACCTCGCCCGTCTCGCCGCGGGCGAGGTCACCCCGGAGGACATCATCCTCGCCTCGCTGAAACGGGGGCCGCAGGACAACGAGAACACCGGCGAGGAGGACGAAACGTGACGGAGCGCATGCAGGACCAGTGGCTGGACGAGGAGGCCGGGCCGATCGTTCCGGCCTACGCCCTGACCCGCGGACGCGTGCGGCCCGCCAGCAAGGACATCGACCTCGTCGCCATCGTCACCGCGGTCGGCGGGCCCACGCCGGTGAGCCTCGGTCCCGAGCAGTGGATGATCCTCAGCCTGTGCGCCCGCCCGGCATCGCTGGCCGACATCGCCGCGGCGATCGACCTGCCTCTCGGCGTCGTACGGGTGCTGGTGGGCGACCTCCACGAGCAGGGTCTCGTGAAGGTGCGCCCGCCCGCCAACGTCGCGCGCTTCCCCACCGAGAAGCTTCTCGGCGAGGTGATCAGCGGCCTGCAGGCCCTGTGAGCGCCCTCACATCGCCCTCACAGCACCCTCACAGGGCGTGGGGATAGTGACGCCGGGCGTGCTCGCGGGTGATGTAGCCCTCCCGCAGGTCCGCGCGCACGGCCTCGGGGTCGCGCTCGCCGGGCGGGCCGTACCCCCCGCCGGAGCCGGTGCGCAGGTGCACGACCGTGCCCTTGGGCAGGAAGATCCGCGTCTTCAGCGAGAAGTCCTCGACGCGCCCGTCGGGATACTCCACGGTGAGCCGGTTGGGCCGGCCGGGCAGCCCGCCCTCCAGGCCCCAGGGCGCGAGCGCGGTCCTGGCCAGGCCCGAGGTGAGGTACTGGTCCTCCAGCACCCGGAAGGACAGGTCGAGTCCCAGGCCGCCGCGCTGACGGCCGGGGCCGCCGGAGTCCTCGGCCAGGGCGAGCCGCTCGATCCGCCAGGGGTTGCGCGCCTCCCACACCTCGGCGGGGGTGAAGCGGGTGGCCGACTCCGAGATGTACATGAGCGCGCTCGCGCCGTCGGCCGACCGTGAGGCGCCCTGGCCCACCGGGTGCGGCGCGCCGTCCGCCCACGGCTCGCCGGTCGCCTCGCGCTTGCCCCACCACACCAGCGCGTTGATGTCGCCGCCGCTGGCGGCCGGCACCGATCCGGGCACGGCCTCGGCCAGCGCCCTGATGATCAGCTCGATGGCGTGGTCGGAGGGGATGCCGTACATGAAGCAGGGCGCGGGCCGTACGGGATGGAACAGGGAGCCGAGCCGGGTGACCAGCTCCAGCGGCCGGAAGTGGCCCTCGTTGGGTTGTTCGCCCGCACCCGCGAGGAAGGCCACCGCGATCCTGACGGCCGCCACGGTGGACGGCAGCGGGCAGTTGACCGGCCCGCCGACCTGGTCGGGGCAGTCGGTCAGGTCGACGGTCACCGACGAGCCGGCCACGGCGACCTCGACGCCGAACGGGATCGGCGTGCCGTTCACCCCGTCGGAGTCGATGACGCTGGACGCCCGGTAGACCCCGTCGGGCAGGCGCTCGAACCAGCCGCGCACCAGCGCCTCGCCGTGCGCGTACATCCGCGCGACGCAGCGGCGGAATGTGCCGAGGCCGTGCCGCCGCACCAGCGCGCCGAGGGCCTCGGCGCCGGTCCGCGCCCCGGCCACCATGGCGTTGATGTCCCCGATGACCATCTCCGGCATCCGGCTGTTGGCCAGGATCATCCGGTAGACGTCGCTGACCAGCCGCCCGGCGTCGTACAGCTTGACCCCGGGGAAGATCGTGCCCTCCTGGTGGACGTCGATCGTGTCGGTGCAGTAGGGATCCTTGCCGCCGATGTCGAGCCAGTGGGCCTTGATCGCCGAGTAGGCGACCAGCGTGTCCTCGTGGTGGATCGGCACCACCATCGCCGCGTCCTGCGGGTGGGAGCCCGTGCCGTACGGGTCGTTGTAGAGGATGACGTCGCCGGGGCTGAGCGCGCCGGGACCGCCGACACCCTCGACGGCCTCCCGCACGCAGAAGCCGAGCGTGCCCATGAACGCCGGCAGCGTCGGCGCCTGCGCCAGCATGCACATGTCGGCGTCGTAGAAGGCGACGGCGAAGTCCAGCGCCTCGTAGATGATCGGCGAGAACGCGGTGCGGATCAGCGACTGCTTCATCTGGTCGGCGGCCGCGTTGAGCCCCTGCCGGATGATCTCGGTGGTCACCGGGTCCGCGCCGTCGCCCAGGCCCGGGTGCGCCTCCGTGTATCGGGTGCGGACGATGGTCATGGCCGGTCCTTTCTTGTGATCAAAAGGCAGCCGCTCTCGTGCGCCTCCACCGCGAAGCCGGCGTCCACGTAGGCGGTCGCGGTCGGCTCCACCACCAGCAGCGGGCCCTCGGCCACGCCGGTCAGGTCCTCCCGGCGTACGACCGGGGCCTCGGCCCAGACGCTTCGGCGGAACGACCACAGCCGCGTCGTCCCCGCCCCGCGCCCGCCCTCGCCCTCGCCCGAGGGCGGGGCCGGCACCAGGGGGCGCTCGTCGTCGAGCACGACCCGGCTGGTCGCCCGTACGGTGACGATCTCCAGCGGGTCGGGCAGGGTGTGGCCGAAGGCCCGGTGGTAGGCCTCGGAGAAGCGGGCGGACACGGCCGTCAGGTCGTCCTCGCCGAGTCGCACGGGGATCGTCAGCGTGTGCTCCTGCCCCCGGTGGCGCAGGTCGAGGTCCACCTCGCGTACGGCTCCCGGCTGCGCGAGCCGTTCGAACAGCGACCGCGCCACGTCGTCGACCGCCGGCAGCGCCGCGTCGTCCAGGGGGCGCACCATCGTGCGGGCGGCCGAGCGTACGACGTCGGTCTGCACCAGGCCGACGGCGGAGAAGTTGCCCGCGTTGGGCGGCACCACCACGGTGTCCACGTCGAGCTCGTCGGCGAGCAGGCACCCGAACACCGGACCGGCGCCGCCGAAGGCGACGACGGCCGCGCCGCGCGGGTCGACGCCCCGCTCCACCGTGACGCCGCGCACGGCCTGGGCCATGTGCGCGGCGGCGATCCTGACGACGCCCACCGCGACGGCGTCCACGCCGTCGATGCCGGTCGGGCCGGCCAGCGGCGCCAGCGCGCGGGCCGCCTCCTCGGCCGACAGCTCGATGCCGCCGGAGATGCGCCCGCGGGGGATCATGCCCAGGTGCAGGGCGGCGTCGGTCACCGTGGGCTCTGTCCCGCCCCGCCCGTAGCAGGCGGGCCCGGGATCGGCGCCCGCGCTGCGCGGGCCGACCCGCAGCAGCCCGCCCGCGTCGGCGTACGCGACCGATCCACCGCCCGCGCCGACCGACCGCACGTCCACCCACGGGCTCTGCAGCGGCAGGCCGACGACCTCGCCCTGGTACAGCAGCGGGAGCCGTCCGTCCTCGATGAGCGCGGTGTCGAAGCTGGTGCCGCCCACGTCGGCGGCGACGGCCGTGCCGAGCCCGAGGGAGGAGCCGAAGGAGGCGGCCAGGCGCGCGGTCGCGGCGGCCCCGGCCACCGGACCGGACAGGATCGTCTCGAACGGCCGGGCCGCGGCCTCCGCCAGCGCCAGCGCGCCGCCGCCCGACCGGGTCACGAGCAGCTCGCCCGCGAACCCTCTGGCCCGCAGTTCGCGGTCGAGGTTGTGCAGGTAGGGGCCCATGCGGTGACGGACGAAGGCGTCCACGACGGTGGTGCAGGTGCGCTCGTACTCCCGGTACTCCCCCGAGACCTCGTGCGACAGCGAGACCGGCCCGGCGAACCCGGCCCGCCTGAGCAGTTCGGCCACCCGCGCCTCGTGCCCGGGGTTGGCGTAGGAGTTCACCAGCACGATCGCGACGGCGTCCACGCCCTCGGCCGCGAACGTCTCGGCGGCCCACCGTACGCCGCCGGGCTCCAGGTCGCGGACGACCGAGCCGTCGGCGGCCACCCGTTCGGCCACCTCCAGGCGCAGCCGGCGGGGCACGAGCGGCGGCGGCGGGGTCCAGGACAGGTCGTAGGGGTCGTCGCGGTCGCCCCGGCGGATCTCCAGCACGTCGCGGAACCCGGCCGTGGTGATCAGGCCGACGGTCGCGCCGCGCCTTTCGAGCAGCGCGTTGAGGCCGACGGTGGTGCCGTGCACGAAGTGGCGGCAGCGGGCGAGCAGGTCGCGTGGCACGGCCGCGTCGACCGCCGCGAGGACCCCGCGCTCCGGCGCGGCCGGCGTGGTGGGCTGTTTGGCGACCCTGATCTCGCCGGTCGCGGCGTCGTGCAGGACGAGGTCGGTGAAGGTGCCGCCGACGTCCACTCCGATGACCGTTGTCATGCCTGGCAACGTAGATGTGGCCGCGCGCGGCGTCGATGTGCCCTCACAACGACGAGAACGGCGTTGTTGTGCCCGGGAGACAGTCGTGGCCGAGCACCACGTGGCAGGCGAGCTGGAGCGCGAAGCGGGTCTGCGGGTCGGACAGGTCGGCGTCGAGGGCCTCGGCGATGCGCCTGATCCGGTGGGCCACCGCGTTGGGATGCAGGCTGAGCAGCTCGGCCGCCCGGGTCCGGGAGCCCCAGCAGTCCAGGTACGCCTTGAGTGTGGGCACGGCGTGCGCGCTGAGTGCCCCGAGGCGGTCCAGCGGGGCGAGCATGTCGCGGGCGGCGACCAGCGCGCTCTCGCTGCCGCCCAGCTCCGCGAGGATCGCCTGCACGCCGAGCCGGTCGAACCTGACGACCTCCCCGGCCGCGGCGCGGGCGGCGGCGGCGCGGGCCTGCGAGGCCGTACGGCGCAGCCCGTCGGGGCCCTCCTGGCTGGTGCCCACGCCCACCGCCAGGCCCGTGATCAGGGCGCCGGGGTCGCCCGGCGCCGTCTGCTCGTCGGTGGTGAGCACCACGAGCACGCCGTCCTGCCATCGGGTGACCAGCGGCGCCGTGGACAGGCCGGCCGCCCCGCCGGGGCCCGGCAGGCGCGGCAGGATCGCGGCGGCCGTCCTGCGCACCTCGCGCAGCACGGGATCGGCGGCCCCGGGACCCCGGGCGACGTCGGGCGCCGGATCCGCGGCGGGGTCGCGCAGGAAGACCGCGACGTGCCAGCCGTCCACCGGCACGCCCTCGTGGCGGGCGCGGCGGGCGGCGGCCCGGGTGTCCTTCGCGCCGAGCAGGGCCAGCAGCGCGCGTTCGCGGGCCGCCTCCGCCTCCCGCGCGGCCGCCCGCACCCGGCCGAGCGTGGTCGCGACGACCTGGGCGACGATCGCCGCCGCCGGGTCCTCGCCGTCCCAGCACACGTAGCCGTCCGGCCGCCCGCCGACCCGGATCACGGTCGCGTTGGTCGCGGGGTCGGCCAGGTCGGCGACCGCGTACGCGACCCCGACGGAGGCGGACGCCGCGCGCAGGATGTCGTCCTCGCCCGCGCCCTCCATCGCGCCGAGCCCGTCGATCGCCTCCCTCGTACGGCGCAGCAGCAGCCCCGGATCGGCGCGTACGGCCGCGCTGAGGCCGAGCACGGCGTCCGACAGCGAGTGGTCGGAGGCCCCGGCGAGCAGGGCGACCCCCTCCCGCCTGGCCAGCTCCACGATCTCGGGCGTCGTGCCGGCCGGGCCGGGCAGCACGATCGCGGCCAGCCGGCCGCGCCCGGCCAGGCGCAGCGCGTCGAGCACGTCGCACGACCGCATGGCGTGGCGCGACAGGATCGCCAGCGCGCCGGGGGCGGCCGAGGCCAGCTCGCGCATCTCGTCGACGAGGACGACGCTGTCGACCTCGCGGGCGTCCCACGGGCCGGCGACGAGCGTCAGCCTGCGACCGGCGGGCGTCCTGAGCAGGTCACTGACGCGGCGCATCGCGATCCTCACGGGACACGCGGCCCAGCACCTCCTCCGCGCGGTGGCACGCCACCCCGCGCCCCTCGACCTCGCGCGTGCGCGGCGCCTCGTCCCGGCAGCGGTCCACCGCGAGGGGGCAGCGCAGCCGGAACGGGCAGCCGGACGGCGCCGGCGCCGCCTCGGTCCGCCCGGTGGCGCGCGGAGGCTCGCCGCCCAGGCGGGGCACCGCGTCACGCAGCGCCCGGGTGTAGGGATGGGCCGGCCGGGTGAGCAGCTCCCGGGTCGGGCCCGACTCGACGACCCGCCCGGCGAACAGCACCGACGACGTACGGCACAGCCGCCCGACGACGCCGAGGTTGTGCGTGATGAGCAGGTAGCCCAGCCCGTGTTCGGCGGCCAGCCGCTCCAGCAGGTCGAGGATCCTGGCCTGCACGGTGACGTCGAGCGCGCTCGTTGGCTCGTCGAGCACCAGCAGCCGCGGCTCCACGGCCAGCGCGCGGGCGATGGCCACCCGCTGCCGCTGGCCGCCGGACATCTCGTGGGGCCTGCGGGCGGCGAGCGCGGGGTCGAGTCCCACGTCGGCGAGGAGCGCGTCCACCCGGTCCCGCCGCTCGGCCCTCGACATGCGGTGGTGGGTGGTCAGCGCCTCGGTGATCGACGCCCCGGCCGTCATGCGGGGGTCGAGCGCCTCGCTGCCGTCCTGGAAGACCGGCTGCACGGCCCGGCGGAACTCGGCCCGGCCCGTCCTGCCGAGCCCGGCCAGGTCGCGCGAGCCGTACCGGACCACGCCGGAGCGCGGGCGCACGAGGCCGAGCAGGGCGCGGGCGAGCGTGGTCTTGCCCGACCCGCTCTCCCCGATCAGGCCCACTCCGCCCTCGTCCACGACCAGGCTCACGTCGTGGACCACGGCCGTCGCGCCGTAGGCGAGGGTGACCCCCTCGGCGGCGAGCAGCGTCATGCCCCCTCCTCGGCTTCGGGCAGCGCGGGCACGGCGGCGACGAGTTCGCGGGTGTAGGGGTCGCGCGGCCGGGCGAACACCTCGGCGGCGGGCCCGCTCTCCACCACGGCGCCCTCGCGCATCACCACGACCCGGTCGGCGATCGTGGAGACCAGCGCGAGGTCGTGGGAGACCAGCAGCACGGCGAGCCCGCGCTCGTCGCGCAGCCGCCGCAGCACCGCGACCACCTCGGCCTGCACGGTCACGTCGAGCGCGCTGGTCGGCTCGTCGGCCAGCACGACCTGCGCGCCGAGCGCGAGGGCCAGCGCGATCGCGAACCGCTGCGCCTGGCCGCCGGACACCTGGTGGGGGTAGCGGCGCAGGATCTCCGGGCCGAGCAGCACCGCGCGGACGGCCTCCTCGGCCCGCTCGCGCGCGTCCGCGCCCTTGACGCCGTGGCGGGCGAGCGCGCGGCGCATGAGCGTGCCCAGGCGCATGGTGGGGTTCAGCGCGGCCTGCGGACTCTGCATCACCAGGGCGGCCCGCGAACCGCGGATCTCACGCAGCCGGGCGGGACTCGCCGTGAGCACGTCCACGTCGCCGAGGGTGATCCGGCCGGAGACGTCCGCGCCCCGGGTGAGGCCGAGGGCGGCGAGCAGGGTCGTCGTCTTGCCCGACCCGCTCTCCCCGACGATCGCGACGCACTCCCCGGCGGAGACGTCGAGTTCGGGCAGGGACGCGATGATCCGGTCGCCGATCCTGACGGTCAGGTCCCTGACGCTCAGCAGGGTCATCGCGTCAGCCTCGCCCTCAGCCCCTCGCCTAGCACGTTGAACGCGAACGCGGTGACCAGGATGGCGAGGCCGGGGAAGGTCACCACCCACCAGTCGGTGGTGAACAGCGTCTGACCCTGCTGGACCATCAGGCCCCACTCCGGCGTCGGCTCGTGGGCGCCGAGCCCCAGGTACGACAGCGCGGCGGCGGTGAGGATGACCCCGCCGCCGTCCAGCGACAGCTGGACCAGCACCGGCGTGAGCGAGTTCGGCAGCACGTGCCGCAGCACGATGAGCGGGGCGGGCACGCCCAGGCAGCGCGCGGAGTCGACGAAGCCCCGGGTGGCCACGGACGCGGCGACCGACGCCGTGAGCCGGGCGTACCACGGCCACCAGGTGACCGCGATCGCCACGATCACGGTGGTCACGCTGGGCTGGAGCACCACGGCGAGCGCCAGCGACAGCAGCAGCGCGGGGAAGGCGAGGAAGACGTCGGTCACCCGCATGATCACGTCGCGGGCCCATCCGCCGGCGTACCCGGCGACGACGCCGAGCAGGACGCCGGCCACCCCGGAGACGGCCAGCACCGCGACGGCGATCAGCAGCGAGGTGCGGGCGCCGAACAGGACCCGGCTGAGCACGTCGCGGCCGACCTGGTCGGTGCCGAACCAGTGGGCGCCGCTGGGCGGCAGCAACGACTCCAGGGGATGCGTGGCCGAGCCGCCGTCCTCCGGATAGGGGGCGATCCACGGCGCGAGCAGCGCCGCCAGCACGACGACCGCCAGCAGCACGGCCCCTGCCACCGCGAGGCGGTCCACTCCCGCCAGGCGCCGCAGCGGCGTACGGCGGAGCGCGGGCAGGGCGGGCGCGGTCATCGGGCCCTCACCCTTGGGTCGACCACGCCCTGGAGGAGGTCCACGGCGAGGTTGGCGACGACGTACAGCACGGCGACCAGCAGCGTCACCCCGGCGATGGCGGGCGTGTCGAGCGAGCGGATCGAGTCGGCGGCGTACCGCCCGAGGCCCGGCCAGTTGAACACGGCCTCCACGAGGAAGCCGTTCACGATCGAGTACGCGAAGACGAGCGCGATCAGCGACAGGACCGGGTTCAGCGCGGGCCGCAGGGCGAACCGGGTGAGCACCGCGGTCTCGCCGAAGCCGAGCGCGCGCTCCAGCCGGGCGTGGTCGCGCGACGACTCCTCGATGAGGGCGGCCCTGGTCATCTGGGCCACGACCCCGGCCGGGTACGCCGCGATGACCAGCGCGGGCAGCACCAGATGCGACAGCGTGCTCGTGAGGATCGGCCAGTTACCGGTGATCAGCGCGTCCACGGCGGTGATGTTGGTGTAGAGGTGCAGGGGGCTGGTCCGGTCGAGCGACGTGTCGTACTCCCCCGCGACGGGGAACCAGCCGAGCCCGCTGGCGAAGACCGTCTGCAGGGCCAGCGCCAGCCAGAACACCGGCACCGACACGGCCAGCATCGACGACAGCCGCACCGACAGGTCGGGCAGACGGCCCTTGTAGCGCGCGGCGGCGATCCCCAGCGGGATGCCCGCGGCCAGCGCGATGATCAGCGCGGCGCCCACGAGTTCCAGCGAGGCGGGGAACGCCTGGAGCAGGTCGTCGCGCACCGGCTGCCGGGTGTGCAGGCTGGTCCCCCAGTCGCCGCCCAGCAGGTCGCGCACGTAGTTCCACAACTGGACCGGCAGCGGGTCGTCCAGGCCGAACCGCCGCCTGGCCTCGGCCAGCTCGGCCGCCGTCGCCTTCGGCCCGGCGTACGCCACAGCCGGGTCGCCGGGCACCAGGCGCATGACGGCGAAGGTGAGGACGATCACACCGGCCACGACCAGGAGGGCCTGGCCGAGCCGGCGGATCAGGTACCCCGGCATGGTCAGGCGCCGGGCTTCAGGTCGTAGACGAAGACCACGTTGGGGTAGGCCGGATTGTCCACGTATCCCTGGACCGTCTTGGCGAAGGCCCGCTGGTAGTTCTGCACGTACGGCACCGCCACCGCGGCCTTCTCATTGATGATCTTGTTCTGCAGGTCGGCGTACGCCTTCTCCGCGCCGGCCTGGTCGGTCGCGGTCAGCGCGGGCAGCTCGTCGATCTGCTTGTCGACGGCCTCGTCCTTCAGGTAGGAGAGGTTGAACTGCACGTCCTTCTCGCCGTGGAAGACGTTGACGAACCACGAGTAGGCGTCGGCGTAGTCGGGGAACCAGTACATGACGAAGATGTCCTGCCGCTTGGACGGGTCCTTCGCCTTGCCCTGGTCCCACTGCGTGGTCCACTGCAGCGGCTTGGCCGACAGCTTGACGCCGAGCTTGTCGAGCGCCGAGGACAGCAGCGTGACCAGCAGCTCCTGGTCGGCGTCGCCCTGGGCGTAGGTCAGCGTCAGTTCGAGCCGCTTGCCGCCGGGGCCGTAACCGGCCTCCTTGAGCAGCGCCTCGGCGCCGGCGAGGTCCTGCTTGGGGGTCATGCCGGGGGCGGCGCCGAGCAGGCCCTCGGGGACCAGCCCGCTGGCCGCTACGCCCGAGCCCTTCAGCGCCGCCACGAGACCGTCGTAGTCGATGGCCTTCTGCACGGCCTGGCGCAGTTTCACGTCCTTGAGCGGGCCGTCGGCGGTGTTGAGCAGCACGAGCAGGTTCTGGAACGACGGCGTCTGCGCGGTCTGCACCGTGTCCGTGCCGCCCGCCTGGCTGAACAGCTGTGCGTTGAGCCGCTGGACGAACGTCACCTCGCCCCGCTGCAGAAGCTGCCAGGCGGTGGTCAGCTCGGGCGTGACCCGGAAGGCGACCTTCTTGTAGTGCGGGCCGTTCCAGCCGCCCCAGTAGCCGTCGAACGCCGTGAGCGTGAGCTCGGTCTCCTTGCCCTTCTGCCAGCTCTCGATCGTGTACGGCCCGGAGCCCGCGTCGTGTCCCTCGCCGAACCACTTCTTCAGGTCGCCCGGGGCCGCCGTGGTGTCGTAGATGTACGACGCGTAGCCGGCCGAGGAGATCAGGTCGAGCGGGGCGGGGTACTTGAGCGTGAACTCCAGCGTCGTGGCGTCCTTGGCCTCGATCTTGTCGACCGCACCCCAGATGTAGGCCGCTCCCTGGCCCTCCTTCATCGTGCGCTCGATCGCGGCTTTGGCCGCGGCGGCGTCCACCGGCTTGCCGGTGTGGAACTTCGCGCCCTCGCGCAGTGTGAACGTCCACTTCTTGCCGTCGGGCGAGGAGGTCCACGAGGAGGCCAGCCGGGGCTCGGTCTTCTTCGTCTGCGGGTTGTAGCGGGTCAGCGACTCGTAGATGTTCTGCATCGCGATGATCTCGTTGGAATACGAGCTCGCGGGGTCCCAGTCGGTGACGACGTCCAGGTTGGGGACGTACACGAACGTGCTGTCGGCCGCGCCCCCGGCCGGGGCCGCCGTCGAGCCCGGCTGAGGGGAGTCTTCCGCGCCGCGGACCTTCCCGCCCGCGCAGGCCGCGGCGGTGAGGGTCACTGCGGCCACGGCTGCCGCGGCGAGAAGACGCTTGTGCCAGCGCATGTGAGGGGGTTCCTTTCCTATCCGGCCTGCCGGGCGAGGGGGCCGGCGGCCTTGACGTGCAGGCGCACCGCGGGCTCAGGAAGGTAGCTGAGAGGGATCTCGCTGAGCTCGACGATCTGGACGGATGCGGGGTCGGCCCCGGCGGCGACGGCCCGCGCGGCCGCCTCCTCCTTGGCGTTGCCGATCAATGTAGCCCTGGAGCTCCCGCCTCCAGAAGCGGGGACGATCGTTTCGAACCTGCCGCCGGCGAGCGCGATGGCCGCGCCCACCGCGTTCGCGACCTCCGCGTGCGCCGGGCGGACCACCTCGCGCACCCCGGGCACCTTCTCGGCCAGCAGGAACGCGCCGCCGCCGACCGCCACGAGCGGCCGGTCCACCCGGCCGAGCGTCACCCGGTCCACCGCGTCCGCCACCGCCTCGTCCGCGCGCCGTACGGCCCGGGCCAGCCGGTCGCGCCACTCCTCGGGCACCGGGTGCGTGCCGACGTCGCCCCGCCCGGCCGCCACGGCGGCGTCGGTCATCGTGGGAGTGGAGCCGCCGAAGACGAGCGCCTCCGCGCCGATCCGGTAGCCGACCGAGCGCGGCCAGGCCCCGACGATCGTGCCGCCGCCGAGCGCGATGGACAGGATGTCGGGCATCCGGAAGTTGGTCGCGACCCCGCCGATCTCGACCGCCGCGGCCGACTCCCGGGGGAACCCGCCCGCGAGCACGCCGAGGTCGGTGGAGGTGCCGCCGACGTCCGCCACGATCGCGTCCGTCACCCCCGACAGGTACGCCGCGCCGCGCAGCGAGTTGGCCGGCCCGGAGCCGATGGTCAGCACCGGGTAGCGGGCCGCGTAGTCGACGGCCATCAGCGTGCCGTCGTTCTGCGCGAAGTACGTCTCGGCCTCCAGGCCCCTCGCCGCGAGGGCCTCGCGCAGCGCGCCGGTGACGTCGCGCGCCACGCCGTACAACGCGGCGTTGAGGACGGTCGCGTTCTCGCGTTCGAGCAGGCCGAGCGAGCCGATCTCGTGGCTGAGGCTCACCGGCACGTCGCCGATCTCGGCACGGATGATCTCGGCGACCCGGTTCTCCTGGTCGGCGCTCGCCGGGCTGAACACGCCGGTGACGGCGATCGCGTCGGCGGGCGTGGCGGCCACGAACCTCCTGACCGCGTCCACGTCGAGAGGCGCGATCTCACGGCCGTCGACGAAGTATCCGCCGCGGACGATCGCGGTGCCCGCCGCCACGGTCTCGCGCAGGTCGTCCGGCCACTCGCTGAGCGGCGGCACCGACGTGGTCGCCGGGGCGCCGAGGCGCAGTACGGCGACCCGGCCGAGCGCGCGCCGCTCCAGGATGGCGTTGGTCGCGTGGGTGGTGCCGAGCATGACCCGCTTCACGCGCTTTTCCAGGCCCGGCTCGGGCAATTCGGCGAGGACCGCGTCGAGCGCCGCGCGCAGGCCCTCGGTCACGTCCGGGCTGGTGGGCCGCTTGGCGGCGGCCAGCACCCGGTCGTCGTCGTCGAGGACCACCGCGTCGGTGTTGGTGCCGCCCACGTCGATGCCGACCCGCAACGCGCCCCTCATGCGATCTCCTCCACCGGCCGGTAGTCCATGTCGTAGCCGAAGGCGCGCGGGCCCGCCGTCTCCAGACCCTTGGGCGTACGCCACAGGGGGTCGCAGGGCCAGGCCAGCGCGGTCACCCGCTGGCCGTACCGCAGCCCCTCGGTCTGGATCGCCGTGGCCGTCTGCGTGTCGACCACCGTGATCAGGTCGGGCACCATCGCCCGCACCCTGCCGTCCTCGACGGCGACGAGGTTCTCGTTCTGGATCTCCAGCTTCAGCGTCCTGCCCCGGTCGCCGCCGGTGCCCTCGATCGTCGCCGTGCCCCGGGCGAATCCGCCGGTGGTCCTCCGCTCCAGGTCGGCCAGCTTGCCGGTGATCAGCCGTACCGCGCCGAGCTCTGCGGTCAGGGCGGCGAGAGGATCCGCGGCGCCCTCGGTCGCCCGCCCGACCGCGATCGCCCGGCTCACCGTGCCCTCGATCACCGCGCCCGCGCACTCCCGCGCGGTCAGCACGTAGTCGGCCATCAGAGCGCTCGACCCCGCGGCCACGCAAACCGCGCGGGCGATCTGCTCCGACCACAGGCCGTCGACCGGCCGGATCGTCACCACATTGCCGACGACGTCGGCCATGACGACGAGGTTGGCGGGGATGCCGGCCACGTACATCGAGACCATCTGGACCTCGGGGAAGGCCCGGCCCATCGCGTCGGCGTCGAGCAGCGGCAGCCCGAGCCGGGCAGCCCAGGCCACGGGGGCCACGCCGTTTCCGCCGCCGATCTCCGAGGACATCACCGCGGCGGGCGGCCGGCCCAGGATCCGCTCGATCTCCTCGGCGATCCTGACCGGCTCGTCCGTGCCGTGGACCATCTCGTTGCTGACCGTCGGGGCGCCGATTCCCGACAGCGGCAGCACGAGGGCGTCCCCGGGCAACTCGTCCAGGGTGACGAGCGGCACGTCGCCGTGGTCGCGGATCGCGCGCCGGGCGGCGATGGCTCCGGGGCGGACGTCGCCCCCGCCGCCGGTGCCGAGCACGGCGCAGCCACGGGCCAGGGCGGAGACGTCCTCCAGTGTGATGCGGGCCTGCATGCGGGGAGCCTTCACCACCGGGCGGCCGCCCCTCAATGTCGCCCTGCGACAGTGATCGCCTATTTGTTGTGGCGCGGCGACAAGCCGTCGTCGCGGCGCCAAGGCTTCGGCTTCGCCCCGGCGCCGCGACGGAGCCGTCAGCGCAGCGGGTCGAACTCCCGCAGCGCGGCGGGCTGCTTGCCGGTGGTGATCTGCTCGGCGAGGAGCCGCCCGGTGGCCGGGCCCTGGGCGAGCCCCCACATGCCGTGCCCGCCGGCCACGTAGATTCCCGGGGCGTCGGTCGCGCCGACCAGGGGACGCCCGTCGGGGGTGACCGGCCGGGGCCCGACCCAGACGTCGGTGCGTTCCTCCCAGCGCACGCCCCGCAGGAGGGGACGGGCCGACGCGATGATCGCCTTGAGCCGGGCCTCGACGGCCGGAGCGTCGGGGTCGCGGAACTCCATCGTGCCCGCCACCCGCAGCCCGCCCTGGTAGGGCGTGCACGCCACCCGCACGTCCGGCAGGTAGATCGGGCCGGGGACGGGGTGGTCCACCGGCACGGTGAAGGAGTAGCCGCGCCCGGCCCGCACCGGAACGCGTACGCCCCAGCGGCCCGCCAGCCGGGACAGCCAGGCGCCGGTGGCCAGCACCGCCGCGTCGGCGGACAGGACGGCGCCGTCCCGGGCCACCACCACGACCTTCTTGTTGTCGGTGCGCACGTCCGCGACCTCGAAGGTCTCCACGGTGGCGCCCCGGGCGACGACGGCCTCGCCCAGCGCCTGCACGAAGCGCCCGGGGTCGACGTAGCGCTGCCCGTCGATCCGCACGCCCGCGGTCAGGGCCTGCGAGGCGAGCGGCACCGCCTCGGCCAGCCGCCGCGCGTCCAGGGGGGTGTGGTCGACCGGCTGCCCGGCCTCGGCCATCCTGCGCAGCTCGTGGAGCAGGCCCGCGGCCTGGCGCGGCGTGCGGAACCCGGCGGTGATCGGCGCGTCCTCGACGGGAGCGGCGACGCCGTTGGCGGCGAGCACCTCGTACGCCTCGATGGACTCGTCGTTGAGCGGCAGGCCGGCGCGCACGGCCCGGGTCCACGACGACCACCGGCAGTTGGCGGCGAACCGGGTCAGGAACGCCCACAGGCCCGGGTCGACGGTCGCCGGGACGTGCAGCGGCGCGGCCGGGTTGAGCAGCGAGCGCAGGCCGTAACGCAGCACGGAGGGCTCGTTCAGCGGGATGGCCAGGCCGGGCGCGATCCAGCCCGCGTTGCCCCACGACGCGCCGGCGGCCACGCCCCGGCGGTCGACCACGGTGACCTCCACGCCGCGTTCCTGCAGGAACCACGCGGTGGACAGGCCCACGATCCCCGCGCCCACCACGACCACCGACCCCGGCCAGTCGTTCACGCGCTCGGCGCCGGACATGCCCCACCTCCACACCAGGCGACTGCTCTCCTGCTCAGGATGGCCCGTACGGCGTCGCGGACGGTTGTGGCGGCCGCACAATCGCGGCGCTCCTGTTGTGGGGTCCGGACAACCTCCTAGTCGTCCTCCGCGGCCAGGGTGATGACCATGGCGAGGCGCTTGCGCGGGTCGTCGAGGTGCAGCGCGGTCACCTCGCTCATCCTGCGCAGCCGGTTGCGCACCGTGTTGGCGTGCACGCCGAGCCGTTCGGCGGCGACCGCGAGATCGCCCTGGGCTTCCAGCCACGCCCGTAACGTCGCCACGTAGTGGGTGTCGTGGAGGGCGTCGTGACGGCGCAGCGCGCTCACCGGCCCGCGCGCGGGGGTGCGGCCCGCGCGCGCCGCGGCCCGCAACCGCTGGAGCAGGATGTCGTCCCAGGACTCGTCGTAGGCGGGCGGACCGGCGGGCGGACCGGCGGGCGAGGTGTCCCTCTCATGCAGCGCCAGGCACTCATCCGCCTCCTGCCGGCCGGCCGGCAGGTCCGCCGGCTGGGCCGCAGCGCCGATTCCGGCCGCGACGCGCACCCGTGGCGGCAGCCCGGCCGCCAGGGCGGCCACCCACTCCCGTGCCGCCACCGCCCCCGCTTCCGGCAGGACGGTGTAGAGCGTGTCGCCGAGCAGCGCGCTTCTCCCGGGCCTGGACCACCCGAAACCGGTGGTGGCCCGTTCGAAGGCCAGCAGGAGCATGGCGTGCGGCTCCTCGTCGGTGTGCGTGCGCACCGCCACCACCCGCATCTCCCGCGCGGGCAGTCCCAGCCGGCTGACCACGGTCGCGGCGTCGGCGGTGCCCTCGAGCAGCCGGACGACCAGGTCGGACTCCACCTGCCGTTCCAGGTCCGCGCTCGCCCGGGAGCGGAGCAGGTGCAACGCGACGGTGCGCGCGCCGTTCGCCAGCGCCGTGTGCCGCGTCCCGGTCAGGGGGCTGCCGCACGTCACCCAGACGGACCCGAGCAGCTCGCGGCCGGCTCGCACCGGCACCGCCATCCGCCCGGTCATGCCGTGCCGCGGGTCCGGTTCGACGAACATCGGCTCGTCCGTCGCCGCCAGCCGGGCGAACACCCCACGCTCGCGGAAGACCTCCCGCAGCCGCTCCGGGACCTGCCGCACCAGGATCGTCTCCAGCCGGGCCGGGTCGCCCGCCTGCTGCGAGCGGGAGTAGGCGAGCACCCGCGAGAGCGGGTCCTCGATGGTCACGGCGCCTCCGACGGCGTCGGCCAGGCTGTCGGCCAGCGCGAACAGGTCCGTGGGCCCGCGCCCCGACTCGGTCTCCCGCCCTTCGAGCACCAGTCCGTAGACGACGCCGACCAGATGGCTCCACGAGACGGCGGGGTCGACCAGCATCACCGCGACGTCCAGGCTCTCACCGGCCGCGGCGGCCTCGCGCTCGCTCGCCGCGTCCGCGCGCACCAGGACCGCCGTGGACTGCGCCGCGACCGCCCACCGCACCGCCTCGGTCACCGACCCGGCTCCCACGGCCACGAGCACGTCGCCGGTGACCCGGCCGTCGGTCGCGTCCGAGATCGCCACGCTGCGCAGCCGCGCCGTACGCCTGTCGGGCCGTCCGCACAGCCGCACGCCGTACGCGCCCAGCACGTTGACCAGGCGATCCAGCGTGATCATGCGCCACTCCTGTCCGAGACCCGGCGGCGGTGCCCGTCCCGCACGCGGCTTATCCGGGAAACGCCGAAGGCCCGGTCTCCGTTTCCGGAGGCCGGGCCTTCGTCTCTTGGTAGCGGGGACAGGATTTGAACCTGCGACCTCTGGGTTATGAGCCCAGCGAGCTACCGAACTGCTCCACCCCGCGTCGTTGTGTTTGTTAGCTTACCCCCCGCCGGGGCCGGCGCCAAATCGGTTTCCCGCCCGCCGGCAGGTCGCGCCTCCGGCGAGGCCGCGTCGACGATGGCCTGGAAGAGGCGCCGGGGGTCCTCCGCCAGGCGGTTGCACACGTAGAGCCACCACTCGGTGCCGAAGACGACGTACTCGCGGGTGGGATGCCCCTTCGCCGCCATGGCGTCCAGGCGGTCGCGTCCGAGGCCGAGCAGGGTCTCGAACTCCCACGGCACGCCGTCGCGCCCCGACCCGCCGAGGTGACGGTCGATGCGGCCGATGAGCTCCCAGTCGTGGGTGGCGAACGAGCACGGGTGCCCCGAGTCCGCCAGCAGTTCGGCGTGACGCAGGTAAGCGGCGGCCAGCGCGGGATCCTCCCGCGTGTAGGCCACGCTCTCCGGCTCCAGGAAGGCGCCCTTGACCAGGCGGATCCGGCCGCGCAGGTCCAGCAGCGCCCGCAGGTCCGCCTCCGTCCGGTGCAGCCGCGCCTGGACCGTGATCCCCACGTGGGCGAAACGCTCACACAGGCGACGGTGCACCGACAGGACGGCGTCGGTGCGTTCGGAGCCCTCCGCCGAGATCATCAACTCGCGCCCGGCGCCCGCGGTGGCCTCGGCGATGCGGGTGGCGTTGTCGAAGGCGAGGTCCTCGCCGACGGCCAGGCCGATGTGCGACAGGTCCAGGGAGATCGAGACTCCCGGGGCGAGCCTCCTGGCGGCGTCGACGAACACGTCCGTCTCGGCCACAGCCCGCCGCGCGTCGCGGCAGCTCTCGCCCATGTACTCGACGCTCGCCCGGTGCCCGCTCCCGACGACTTCCGCCACACGCTCCAGCGCGGCCTCGATGCTCTCCCCGGCCACGAAGCGCCGGGCCACCCTGCGGGCGAGGGGGCCGAGCACGGGATCCGCCGGGACCCGCCACTTGAGGTCCTCGTCCAGCGCGAGCCCGCGCAGGACCTGCGCCGCCCTGGCGGACGTCTCTTCGGTGACGGTGAGGATGTCGCTCATGGTTCGCCTGTCTGTCGAAGGAGAGAGAAGGGGCGGTCGTGGCCTCGCCGCTCCGCGTACGGCCGGTGAGCCGGCCTCATGGCACCACCCTCCCAAACCCGGTCCGGCCCGAAGAGAGGCAGGAATGCCCATTAGGCTGAAATTCCTGCCATCCTGCCGGAGGAGAAGCCCGATGCTGCGTGATGTGGCCGTACTCGCCCTGGACGGCGGGCACGCCTTCGAGCTGGGAGTGTTCTGCGAGGTCTTCGGGATCGACCGCAGCGACGACGGCCTGCCCGGGTACGACTTCGCGGTCGTCTCCCCCACGGGAACGAGCGTGCGGACCAGGCACGGCTTCCGGGTCGAGACCCCGCACGGGCTGGAGAGGCTGGCGTCGGCGGACCTGATCGGCGTCCCGGCCTCCGATCCGCGCACACGGCACCCGGAGGAGCTGTTCGACGCGCTCCGAGCCGCGGTACGGCGTGGCGCCCGCGTGCTCAGCATCTGCTCCGGCGCCTTCCTGCTCGGCGAGGCCGGTCTGCTGGACGGCCGCCGCTGCACCACCCACTGGCGCTACGGCGAGGAACTCGCCCGCCGCTTCCCGCGGGCCAGGGTGGAGCTGGACGTCCTGTTCGTGGACGAGGACCCGGTCATCACAGGCGCCGGCACCGCCGCGGGGATCGACACCTGCCTGCACGTGGTGCGCAAGGAGCAGGGCAGCGCCGTCGCCAACGACATCGCCCGGCGCATGGTGGCGCCGCCGTACCGGGACGGGGGCCAGACGCAGTACATCAAGCGCGCCGAGCCCGAACGCGGCGCGGGGGCCCTGGCGTCGCTGCTGGTCTGGCTCCAGGCCAACCTCCACCGGGAACTGACGGTGGACGGCATGGCCCGGCGGGCCCACATGTCACCGCGTACCTTCGCCCGCCGCTTCCAGCAGGAGATCGGCACCACACCGCTCCAGTGGCTCACCGAGCAGCGCGTACTGCTGGCCCAGCGGCATCTCGAGAACACCGACGAACCGATCGCCACCATCGCCGAGCGGGCCGGGTTCGGCTCGATCGACACGCTGCGCCACCACTTCGCACGGCGCCTGGGCACCACTCCCCACGCCTACCGGCGCACCTTCCGCGGCAGGTCCGCGAGCACCGTGTGACCGGTGACCGCGAACACCGTGTGACCGCGGCGGCTATCAGAGCCGAAGGCACTCCGCCGCCGCCTGCTCCAGCACCGCCAGCCGCGCGGCCGCCCCGTCCCCCCGAGGCCACAGGACGGCCAGCGTCGTGACGCCGAGCTCCGCGTACCTGCCGAGACAGTCGCGGAACGCCTCGATCGAGTCCAGCGGGCGCTCGCCCCCGTATCCCAGCACGGTCATCCGCGGCAGCGTGCCCGGAGCGCGCCCCCGCTCCGCGCAGACCTCGTCCAGCAGGCCGATCTGGCGGCGCACCTCCGCGTACGGCGTGCCGGCGTAGACGGCCGGATTCTGCGCGACGTCCTGGGTGATCCACAGGTCGGCGAATTCGGCTGCCAGCTCCATGCCCTGCCGCCCGGTCGCCGCGACCGCCAGCGGCGGCCGGCGGGGCTCACCACCGCCGACGGCGACCTGGCGGGCCGAGAAGAACCGGCCGGTGACGTCGGCCCGCTCGCTGCGCAGCAGCAGGTCGGTCAGCTCGACCCATTCCCGGAAGCGCGCCGTGCGCTCGGCACGGCTGAGGGGCGCGCCTCCGAAGGCGTCCGAGTCCCCGCCCGGGCCGCCGGCGCCGATGCCCATGACGAAGCGGCCCTCGGAGAGCGCGTCGAGGCTCAGCGCGGCCTTGGCCGAGGTGACAGGGTGGCGGAAGTTCGGCGACGTCACCATGGTGCCGACGCCGATGCGCGAGGTGGCCGCCGCGACGGCCGCGAGGGCGGTGTACGCCTCGTGCCACGGGCCGTCGCCGTTCAGGTTCAGATGGTCGTACAGCCAGCCGCGGCCGAGACCGAGACGCTCGGCGTGCAGCCACTCGTCCCGCATCGCGGGCCACGGCGAATCCGGCCACATCACCACGTCGAGCTGCACGATCCACACTCCAGGCATGAGAAAACCCCCGGGCTTTGGGCCCGGGGGTTTCCGATGTCTTGCGACATCTCGTGGTAGCGGGGACAGGATTTGAACCTGCGACCTCTGGGTTATGAGCCCAGCGAGCTACCGAGCTGCTCCACCCCGCGTCGGCTCTACGAGACTATCCCGGCGACGGGCGGGAGGCAAACCGGAGCCCCGCGCCGTGTGGGGCGCGGGGCTCCGGGAGGGCTCAGCCGCTCGGTGCGGGGCTGGGAGTCGCACTGGCCGGTGGACTCCCGCCCGGACTGGCGCCGGCGCTCGGACTCGCGCTCGGGGCGGGGGACGCCGTCGAGGCGGGCACCGCGCCCTTCACCTTCGCCAGGTCGTCCAGCGCCTTCTTGAGCGAGGTCTGCGCGTCGCCGTACGCCTTCCAGTCGGGCGGGTCCGCCGACAGCGCCTTCTGCGAGTCCTCGTACGCCCGCTGGGCCCGGTCGAGCGCCGACGTCAGCGCCGAGGCGCTGTCCGGCGGCGTGACCTGACCGGGCGGCTGGTTGGCCGTCTGGTCGGGTTTCTGTTCCGGCGGCGTGGCCACGGTGCCGCCGAACACCTGCTCCAGCGCGTCGCTCAGCGTGGCGCCGAAGCCGACCTTCTCGCCGTACAGCACGAGCACCCGGCGCAGGGTCGGGTACTTGCCCGAGGTCTCCGCGCGCGGCTGGATGTAGACCGGCTCGACGTACAGGAGTCCGCCGCCGAACGGCAGCGTGAGCAGGTTGCCGTACAGCACGTCGGTGCCGCCGCCGCGCAGCAGGTTCAGCTCGGTCGACACCGTGGTGTTCGACTCGAACAGGTTCTGCGCCTGTGGCGGACCCTGGATCGCGGTCGTGCTCGGCAGCTGGAGGATCTCCAGTGGCGGGTTCGGCGTGGCGGCCGTCGCGTCGACCGCCATGAACGCCGCCATGTTCTGCCGCTGGTTCGGCACGAACGTGCTCGTGAGCGAGAAGCGCTCGGTGTCGCTGCCCGGCATCTTCATCGTCACGTAGTACGGCGGCTGCTTGCTCTTGCCGGTCGCCGGGTCCTCCGGGACCTTCCAGAAGTCCTGGCCGCTGAAGAACGCGTTGGCGTCGGTGACGTGGTAGGAGGTGAGGATCTCCCGCTGCGCCTTGAACAGGTCGGCCGGGTAGCGCAGGTGGGCGCGCAGCCCCTCGCTGATCTGCGAGGCGGGCTTGACGACCCCGCCGAAGGCCTTCTGCCAGGTCTTCAGCACCGGGTCGGACTCGTCCCAGGCGTACAGGGTCACCGTGCCGTCGTAGGCGTCCACGGTCGCCTTCACCGAGTTGCGGATGTAGTTGACCTCGTCCCTCGGCACCTGCGGCACGCCGAGCCTGCTGCTCTGGACGTCGGTGGTGAGCGACTCCAGGCTCTTGCGCTCGGAGTAGGGGTAGGAGTCGGAGGTCGTGTACGCGTCCACGATCCACACGATCCGCCCGTCGACCACCGACGGGTACGGGTCGCGGTCGAGCGTGAGGAACGGCGCGACCTGCTGGATGCGCTGCACCGGCTCGCGGTTGTACAGGATGCGGGACTCGTCGTTGATGTTCGAGTTCAGCAGCAGGTTGGTCTCGCCGTACTTCACCGCGTAGAGCAGCCGGCGGAAGAAGTTCCCGACGGAGACGCCGCCCTTGCCCTCGTAGGTGTTGTTGACCTGGCCGGTGTTGTTCTGCTGCTCGGCGCCCGCCTGGCCCTGCTGGGGGTAGTCCAGCTCGATGGGCCTGGCCGAGCCGGGCCCGCCGACGATCGAGTAGTCGGGCGAGTTCTCACCGAAGTAGATGCGGGGCTCGTAGTCGCCGAGGTCCCCGACCGGCGGGATGTCGCGCTCGCTGAACTCCGGCAGGCCGCTGCTGTCCACCTTGTTGCCCGGCGCGGCGACGAAGCCGAAGCCGTGCGTGTAGACCAGGTGGTCGTTGATCCAGTTGCGCTGCCCGTCCGGCGGGCGGCCGATCTCTCGGACCGCCACCACGGTGTCGCGCGGCTTGCCGTCGACGGGGTACCTGTCGATGTCGAGCTGCTCGGGGAACTGGTAGTAGCCGCGGATCTGCTGCTTCTGCTGGAACGTCGGCGACAGCAGGCTGGGGTCGAGCAGGCGCATGCCGGGAATGGCCGACGCCTCGGTCTGCAGCACGGAGGCGTCGGCGTCGGTCTTGGCGCTGTACTCCGTGACCTTCGCCGTATCGACTCCGTACGCTTTTCGAGTCGCGTCGATGTTGCGCTGGATGTACGCCTGCTCCTTGCTCTGCTGGTTCGGCTTGACCTGGAACTGCTCGACCAGCGAGGGATACACGGTGCCGATCAGGACGGCCGACAGCACGAGCAGGCCGAAGGCCACGCCGGGGAACATCCCGCCGGGCCGGATGACGCCGGCGAAGAAGATCAGCGCGCAGATGAGCGAGATGACCGCGAGGATCCCCTTGGCCGGGAGCACCGCGTGCACGTCGGTGTACGACGCGCCGAACGTCTTCCCGCGGTCGGAGAAGACCAGGCCGTACATGTCCAGCCAGTAGGCCAGGGCCTTGAGCAGCACGAACACGCCCAGCAGCACCGACAGGTGGGTCCGGGCGGCCCGGGTGGCGTGCACCCCGCCGGGCGAGGAGATCCGGAAGCCGCCGTACAGGTAGTGCACGATCACGGCCGCGATGATCGACAGGATCACGGCCGTGAACAGGAAGTTCAGCAGCAGCCGCAGGAACGGGTAGGTGAACATGAAGAACGACAGGTCCAGCTGGAACTGCGCGTCCTTCTGCCCGAACGGCGTGCGGTTCACGAACAGCAGCCAGGTCTTCCACTGCCCGGCCGTGGACGACCCGGTGAACAGGGCCAGCACGGCCATGCCGACCAGGAAGACCAGCCGCCGATGCGGATCGAGTGCGACCCGGTAGCGGTCGGCGCCCTGCGGCGCCCCGAACATGCCCGGGCCGAACATCGGCCGGGTGCGGTGCGCGAGCACCATGTTGCCGCCCACGATGACGATCATCAGGGCGGCGCCCACGACGAACAGCACCAGCTGGGTGAGCAGCATCGTGGAGAACACGGAGGAGAAGCTCACCGAGTCGTACCAGAGGTAGTCGGTGTAGATCCCCGAGAAGAGCAGCAGTAACACGACGATCGCCACGACGGCGATCAGTACGGGTATCAGAAGGCGCGGCCGTCGGGGCAAGCGCACCGCCCGTCCGGCTCCGGGGCTCCGGAAGCTCAACGCTCAACCCCTTGTCTCGGATTGTGTAGGGCCAGGATTGTCAGAGGGCAACGGTCCGTGCTAGGAAACCTACACTGCGAGGAGCGTGGTCGTGGTAACGGATCTGATCGTTATCACGATGCCGCGCACGGCCAAGACCGGCAGGTCACAGGCCACGTGCCCGCCGCGTACGCTCAGGCGGCCGGGCAGGAGGGGACCTCGCCCGAGCGGTCGCGCAGGGAGTCGATCGCCTTGATCGCGCCGTCCAGCGTCTCGACCCGCACCAGGCGCAGCCCGGAGGGCGCGGCCTTGACGGCGGCCGCGCAGTTGCCCGCGGGCGTGAGGAAGACCGTGGCGCCGGCCCGGCGCGCGCCGACCATCTTCTGCTCGATCCCGCCGATCGGGCCGACGTTGCCGGCCGGGTCGATCGTCCCGGTGCCCGCGATCGACATGCCCCCGGTGAGCGCCCCGGGTGTCAGCTTGTCGTAGATGCCCAGCGAGAACATCAGTCCGGCGCTCGGCCCGCCGACCTCGCCGACGCTGATGTCGACCTTGAACGGGAACCGGTAGCTCGCGCGCATCTGCACGCCGACCCTGGCCTTGCCGTCCTTGCCCGCCACCGTGCCGACCGGCACCTCGGTCGAGGTGCCGCCGCGCCGCACGGTGAACGTCACCGGCTCGCCCGGCTTGTGGCGTTGCACGGACGCCGCGACGGACCCGAGCTCGCCCACCGCGGCGCCGTCCACCGCCGTGATCTCGTCTCCGGCCTTGAGCTTCCCGTCGGCCGGCGTCCCCTTGTCGGTCTGCGCGACCGTGACCACCTTCTCGATGGGGATCTTGAGCGCGTTCAGCGCGGCGGCGGTGGCCGACTGCTGCGAGTCGGTCATCTCCTGGACGTTCTGCTCCTCGACCTGCTCCGCCGAGGTCGACTTCGGGAACAGCGTCTCCTCCGGCACCACGGCGATCGTCGGATCGAGCCAGCCGCGCAGCGCGGTGATCAGGTCGAGACGGTTGTCCGGCCCGCCCTGGTAGGCCACGGTGACCAGGCTCAGCCTGCCCTGTGTGGGGTAGGTCTCGCGGCCCGAGATAGTGATGACCGGTTTGCCCTTGACGTCCCCGATCGTGTTCTCGGTGGGGCCCGGGCTCAGCACCACGTACGGCACGGGGAGCATGGCGCCGAGCACGGCCAACGCGAGCGCGAGGAAACCCGCGACCAGAAGGGTCAGAGCGCGTCGGGACATGGACGAACTCTATGCGTTCCGCGTCGCGCTAATCGCAGGCGCCGACCCACTCGGCGCCCCCGTCGGCGAACACCTGGTGCTTCCAGATGGGCACCTCGTGCTTGAGATCGTCGATCAGCCTGCGGCAGGCCTCGAACGCCTCGCCGCGATGCGGGCAGGCGGCCGCCACGACGACGGCGATCTCCCCCAGGCGCAGATCCCCCACCCGGTGGACGGCCGCGAGCGCCGTCACCCGGTGGTCGGCCGCCACCTTCTCCGCGACCCTGCGCAGCTGCTCCTCGGCGGACGGGTGCGCGGAGTACGACAGGAGCGTCACCGGCCTGCCGCCGTCCTGCTCGCGCACCGTGCCGACGAACACCGCCGTGCCTCCCGCGGCGTGGTCCTCCACCGCGGCGAGCACCTCGTCCACGGACAGCGGGGTGTCGCGAATGCCCAGCAATCGGATGACGTCCACGGTCCGAGGTTAGTGCCTGAGCCCGATCAGATGCGGCGCGGTCAGGTGCGGCGCTTGCGGCGGGCGGCGCGCACTATGGCCGCCGTGCCGATCACCGCGACGGTCGCGCCCGCGGCGGTGATCGTGGCCTCCTTGCCCGACAGGCGGCGGCCGACGACCGCGTGCCTGCCCGCGGACAGTTCGAGCAGTTCCCGCAGGACCGCCTCGTTGGTCCAGGCCGCCTTCCAGCCCGCCTCCCGCAGCGCCACACCGTCGACCACCCAGGGGTAGACGACGTAGTGCAGGTCGGTCGCGGCGGTCGGCGTGATGCCGAGCCGGTGCAGCCGCTGCGCGGTGCCGAACGTCACACCCGCCGGCAACTCGAACCGCTTCAGGCCGGAGATCTCCTCCACCTGCTCCATCTCCAGCCAGCCCTCCGAGCCGACCGCCACGACCCCGCCGACCCTGCCCAGGGCGGCGGCCTCCAGGGCGGAGACCAGGTCGTCGACGTGGCAGAACTGCCAGCGCGGCAGGCAGCCCTTCACCACCAGCAGCCGGGGCGCCTCGAAGTGGCGGGTGATGACCGTGTCGACACCCGGCCCGACCAGGGCGGCGGGCCGCAGCACGGTCACCTCCAGGCCCGGATGCGCCCGCAGCGACCGCCGTACCAGCGCCTCGATCTCCAGGTGGTCGCCCACCAGGCCGGTGTCGGGCTCGGCCGCGACCGGGGCGTCCTCGGGCAGGGGCACCGGGTTGTCGGCGGCGGCGCCGTACACCATCGCGCTCGTCACCAGCACGACCCGCCGCACCCGGGCCGCGGCGCAGGCCGTGAGCACGGTCTGGGCGGCGCGCAGGTTGTAGCGGCGGCGCTCGGCGGGGTCGCTGTCGAGCGACTCGTCCGTGCCGAGATGCACCAGGACGTCCACATCGGAGATCCGGTTCGCCAAGAGCGGATCACGAATGTCGAGGACCCGCCAGGTGACGTCCGGGACGTCGCCGCGTTGTTCGTCGATGGCCACCACACGGCGGAATTCCGCAGACGAGGCCACCTTCGCGAGGAACGCCCGGCCGAGACCGGAGGCGGCGCCGGTGACGGCGACGACGGGGGGACGCAGGCGTTTCGAGGTAGGCACGAGGTCCTCACTTTGCACTGATCCGCCCCACGGCGGATAACGTGGCGGATGTGGACTCCTCCATCCTGCACGAGGTGGCGCGGTGACTGACCTGCCAGGTCGCGAAAACGACCCCAACGACAATCCGTTCGCCATGTTCGGCAGCCCGGAGCAGATCGCCGCGGCCATGCGGCAGTTCGCCGACATGCTGTCCGCCTCCCCGGAGGCCGGGCCCGTCAACTGGGACATGGCGAAGAACATCGCACGGCACGCCGTGGTCGCCGAGGGCGATCCGAGCGTCATGGAGGGCGAGCGACGTCAGATCGTCGAGGCCCTCAACCTGGCCGACCTGTGGCTCAACGAGGTGACCACGCTGCCGAGCGGCGTGACCGTCCCGCAGGCCTGGAGCCGGTCGGAGTGGATCGAGAAGACGATCCCGGTCTGGAAGCAGCTGTGCGATCCCGTCGCCGCCCAGATGGTGGAGACGATGGGCGGCACGCTCGGCGGGGCGGGCCTGCCGCCCGAAGCGCAGGCCATGGCCGGGCCGCTCATGGGCATGCTCAGGCAGATGGGCAGCATGATGGTCGGCCAGCAGATCGGCCAGGCCCTCGGCTCGCTCGCCCGCGAGGTGGTCGGCTCCTCCGACATCGGCCTTCCCCTGTCCGACACCGCCGCCCTGCTGCCCGGAGGCGTCGCCGCCTTCAGCAGCGGCCTGGAGACGCCCTCGGACGAGATCCGGCTCTACCTGGCGCTGCGCGAGGCGGCGCACCACCGGCTCTTCCAGCACGTCCCGTGGCTGCGGGCGCACCTGCTCGGCGCGGTCGAGGAGTACGCCCAGGGCATCACGGTGGACGTGTCCGCCCTGCAGGACAAGCTGCAGGGGCTCGACCTCAGCGACCCGGAGCGGATCCAGGAGGTCCTTGGGGGCGGCGAGCTGCTCAAGCCCGAGGAGACCGAGCGGCAGAAGGCCGCGCTCACCCGCCTGGAGACCGCGCTCGCGCTGGTCGAGGGCTGGGTGGCCACGGTGGTCGACGCCGCCGCCGAGGGCAAGCTCCCGTCCGCCGTGGCCCTGGCCGAGACCCTGCGGCGCCGCCGCGCCACGGGCGGCCCGGCCGAGCGGACCTTCGCGACGCTGGTGGGCCTCGAACTGCGCCCGAGACGGCTGCGTGAGGCGGCCGCCCTGTGGAAGGCCCTGGGCGACGAGCGCGGGATCGAGGGCCGGGACGCCGTCTGGGGTCACCCCGACCTGATGCCGACGGCGGACGACCTGGACAACCCCGAGTCGTTCGTGAAGGGCGAGGCCGAGTTCGACCTGTCCGCCCTGGACGAGCCCGGTGAGCCCGGGGAGCCCGGGGAGCGGGGCCCGGAGGAGACCGGCAAGTAGGACTCCGCCGGCTGTCGGTAGGCTGCGCCGGTGAGCCTGCACCGTGACGCGCACGCCGTACTGGCCGATTGGGTCGCGCCCACCCCCGAGGAGGAGCGGCTCCGCGAGGAGTTCCTCACGCACCTGCGCGACCACGACGACGCGATGTGGCGGGAGTGCGCTCCCGGCCACCTCACGGCGACGACGGCCGTGCTGTCGCACGACGGCGAACGGGTGCTGCTGACCCTGCACCCCAAGGCCGGGATGTGGCTGCCCATGGGCGGGCACTGCGAGAGGTCCGACACCACGCTCGCGCAGGTCGCCCTGCGCGAGGCGACCGAGGAGTCGGGCATCCCCGGGCTGGTCCTGCTGGACGGGCCGCTCGCCCTCGACCGGCACAAGGTCTGGTGCCACCCGCCGCACAGCTGGCATCTCGATGTCGAGTACGGCGCGGTCGCGCCGCCGGGGGCCGAGGCGGTGATCAGCGAGGAGTCCCTCGACCTGCGCTGGTTCCCGGTGGAGGAGATCCCGGAACTGAGCGACGAGGCCACGCGGCGCCTGGCCCGCCGCGCCCGGTCGCTGTGCCGCGCCTGACTTCTGCACGGTTCGTGCACGTCTCCCGCACACCGCGCCGCACACCCGGTGGCTAGGGTCACCCCCATGACGAAGCTGGACGTGGGCGGCGAGATCGTCTCTCCCCCGCGCCGGAGGCTGCGGGTGCCACCGCGCCTGGCGTGGGTCGCGGCGGCGCCGTTCGCGGTCTGGGCCGCGGCCCGGCTCGCCGGCGCCGATCGCCTCGGGGGCGCCGCCGTGGCGCTGATGACGGGCACGCCGTACGTCGCGGCCGCGTCGCTCGTGGCGGTCCTGGCCGCGCTTACCGCCCGGCGGCCGGCCGTGATCGCGGTGGCGGCGGCGTCGTCGGTCCTCCTGGCGGCCGTGGTCCTGCCCCGCGCGGCCGGGTCGGCCCCCACGGCCACCGGGCCGACGCTGCGGATCCTCACGGTCAACCTCTTCTTCGGCGCGGGCGACGCCGCGACCGTGGTGGACCTCGTACGCCGGCTCGAACCGGACGTCCTCACCACCCAGGAGCTCACTCCCGAGGCCGTCGGGGCGCTGGACGCGGCGGGCCTGGGGAGGCTCCTGCCGTACCGGCACCTGGAGGACGGGCCCGGGCCCTCGGGCAGCGGGATCTACGCGCGTCATCCCCTGACGGAGGCGCCCGGCTTCGCGCCCGAGGGCGGTCACAAGATGCCGAGGGCCCGGCTCGCCCTGCCGTCCGGGCCGCCGGTGGAGATCGTCGACGTGCACACGCTCGCGCCGCTGAGCGATGACGACGTCGCTCAGTGGACCGCCGAGCTGGCGGCGCTCCCGGCCGCCTCCCCCGGCGTCGTACGCGTCCTGGCAGGCGACTTCAACGCGAGCCTCGATCACGCGGCCCTGCGCGCGGTGCTCGGGCGGGGATACGCGGACGCGGCCGACGCCACCGGCGACGGCCTGACCACCACCTGGCCCGCGAACAGGCGGCACCCGCCGTTGATCACGATCGACCACGTGCTGTACGACGAGAGGGCGTCGGCTGTGCGAACCGGGGTCCACACGGTCCCGGGCAGCGACCACCGGGCGTTGTCCGCCGAGCTCCGCCTGCCCAACCGCCTGTGAGTCAGGTCAGCAGGGCCCGGGTGTTGTCCCAGCCTTCGAGGCCGGGGTCGAGACGGGCCACGTCCTGCGGCTTCCTGAGCCGGTGCCAGCCGGGACCCGTGGCGACCATGCGGGGACCGGGCGCCCTGCGGCGCATCGCCGCGACGACGTCGGGCTCGTCGAGATCCGGCGCGGCCCAGCCGGGGACCGGCAGCCGCGCCGCCACGGCGACCGCGCCGCCGCCCTCCGCCGGGCAGACCGCGAGGTGCGCCCGGCCGAGTTCCCGGAAGAGCTTCCCGATCAGCAGGGGCGGCAGGTCGGGGGCGTCGGCGCTGACGACCACCGCCTCCTCCCCCGGCGGAAGCGCCGCGAACGCGTCGGCGGGAGAGGCGATCGGCACGACGGGCGTGCCCGGCCAGGCGATGTCCTCGAGCCCCGGCACTCCGGCCGACAGGATCACCGGCCGCACCAGTTCGAGCCCGGCGACCATCTCGTAGGTGTCCTCGGCGATCGCCGTCAGGAACGCGGCCGGATCGACGCCGGGCGGAGCCGCGTCCGCCATGCCCGGCGTGACGAGCACCGCGACGATCCGGGTCAACACTCCTCCGGGACGCCGTTGGCCGCCATCGAGAAGCCCTCAAGGAAGCCCCTCGCGCGTTCCGCCCGGGGATAGCGCTCGACGAGAGCCCAGAACCGCGGGCCGTGACTCGGCACGAGCAGGTGGACGAGCTCGTGGATGATGACGTAGTCGACGACCCAGGCCGGCATGCCCCGCAGCCGGGCCGACAGCCTGATCGTGCCGTGGTCGGGCGTGCACGAGCCCCACCTGTGGAGCTGGTTCTCCACCCACCGCACGCTGGCCGGCACGGCATTGCCGTCGAGGTAGCGCGCGGAGAGCTCCATCGCCCGTTCGAGCAGGTCGTCGTCGCTCGGGCGTCTTCGCTGCTCCTTCGCCGCAAGGCGGTCGAGCATGCGGCGTACCCATTGCTCCTCGTCGGTCGTGCTCAGACCGGCCGGAAGCAGCACGATGGTCTTGTCTCCATCGCGGTACGCGGAAACGGTTCGCCGCCGTCGTGCGCTCCGACGAACCTCGACTGTCTCGGGGGGCACATATGAAAGGTAGCCGACACGCGCCGAATTCCACAGGGGGTGATACACGTTCTGCCTGGTCAATCGGGCGAACGTGACCTTGCGGGCGTGAAAACTACGGAGTTGCGGATATTCACCAACCACGAACACCCCGGTAATTATCCACAGCCCCACCGGTTCCGGCGCCCGGCCTGGCCGGCGTATGGCATGGTCTGGCGACTATGAGACCTCGCCTGAAGCCCGTCCTGCGCCGGGTCGAACGGGACGGCCGCACGCTGCAGTTCGGCGTCCATCCGCTGCGGGCCGTCGTGCTTACCGGTGTCGAGCCGCCCGTGCGCCGCCTGATCGACGGCCTGGACGGCACCCGCACCCTCCGGCAGGCGGTGGCCGGAAGCGGCCTCGACGAGGCCGCCGCCCGGGAGGTGGTCGCCCGGCTCGCCGCGCACGGCCTGATCGAGGACGCCGCGGCCCGTCCGGAGCCCCTGGCGGACCTGCCCCTGGCCGACCGGGACCGCCTCCGTCCCGACCTGGACAGGCTGTCGCTGACCGCCACCGACGGCGGCATGAGCGCGCTGTCGGCGCGCCGGGCGGCGCGGGTCCGCGTGTACGGCGCGGGCCGGGTCGGCGCCCGGATCGTCAGCCTGCTCGCCGCCGCCGGAGTGGGCCACATCTGCGTGGTCGATCCCGGCACGGCCACCGCGGGCGACGTGGTCCCGGGCGGAATCGGCCGCGCGGAGACGGGGATGACCCGCGAGGAGGCCGCCGTGGTCGCGGCCCGGCGGGTCTCCCCCGCCGTCAACGCCTGGCCCGGCCGGGCCGCCTCCCGCCTGTCCGACGGCGGGGTGCGCCCGGATCTCGTGATCCTCGCGCCCGCCGCCCCGCTCGACGCCACGCTGGTCCACGAGATCGTCACCGAGGGGGTGGCGCACCTGCTCGTCTGCGCGTTCGAGGGCCACGGATCGGTGGGGCCCTTCGTCGTCCCCGGGCTCACCCCCTGCCTGCGCTGCCTCGATCTCACCCGCCGTGACCGGGACCCGTCCTGGCCCCTCGTGGGCGCCCGGCTCGGGGGTTATCCGGCGGGCGAGATCGCCTGCGACGTCGTGCTGTCCTGCCTCGTGGCCGCGCAGGCGGCCGGTCAGGCTCTGGCCTATCTCGACGAGGGACGCGTGCCGGAGGGCCTGCTGGAGGTGTCGCCCGGATGGCGCTGGCGGCACCGCCGCCTGGACGCCCACGACGGGTGCGACTGCCTGCCCGGCGGCGTCTCGGGCCGCACCGCGTGACGGAGGACGGCTGTGTGAGGAAGAACACACTTGACGCAATCCCCGGCTGCCGTTGACGTCGCCGCCCGTCCCGTAGGGATCAGAACAGTAAATTGTGGTCGAAAGTCCACGCCATCGCTAAGAATGGTCGAGTGAGTGACCTTCCCCACCGTGCCGTGACCCGCTCGGCAAAGCTCGCCACGCTCCCTCTCGGGTTCGCCGGCCGCACCGCGCTCGGACTGGGCAGACGGCTCGGTGGCGCCTCCGCGGAGATCGTCACCCAGGAGATCCAGCGGCGTACGGCCGACCAGATCTTCAAGGTGCTCGGCGAGCTCAAGGGCGGGGCGATGAAGCTCGGGCAGGCCCTGTCGATCTTCGAGGCCGCACTGCCGCCCGAGATCGCCGGACCCTACCGGGCGACGCTGACGCGCCTGCAGGACGCCGCGCCGCCGCTTCCGGCCGCCACCGTCCACCGGGTCCTGACCGAGCAGCTGGGCGACGACTGGCGGGAGAACTTCCTGGAGTTCGACGACCGGCCGAGCGCCGCGGCGTCCATCGGGCAGGTGCACCGCGCCGTGTGGCACGACGGCCGCCCGGTCGCCGTGAAGATCCAGTATCCGGGGGCGGGCAAGGCCCTGATCTCCGACTTCAACCAGCTCGCGCGGCTCGGCAAGCTCTTCGGCGCCATGTTGCCGGGCCTGGACATCAAGCCGGTCCTGGCCGAGCTGAAGGAGCGGGTCGCCGAGGAGCTCGACTACCTCAAGGAGGCCGAGGCCCAGCACGCGTTCGCCGAGGAGTTCCGCGACGATCCGGACTTCCACGTGCCCGCCGTGATCGCGGCCAACGAGCAGATCCTGGTCACCGAGTGGATGACGGGCACCCCGCTGTCCAAGATCATCACCGATGGCACACAGGAGGAGCGCAACCACGCCGGTCTGCTGTTCGTCCGCTTCCTGTTCTGCTCCCCGGCCCGGGTCGGAATGCTGCACGCCGACCCCCACCCCGGCAACTTCCGGCTGATGGAGGACGGGCGGCTCGGCGTGCTGGACTTCGGCGCGGTCAACCGCATGCCGGGCGGCTACCCCGTCGTGTTCGGCAGGCTCACGCGCATCTTCAACCAGGGCGACATGGACACCGTCGTGCGCGGACTGCGCGACGAGGGGTTCATCCGCCCGCACATCGAGGTCGACCCCGACGCCCTGCGGGCCTTCCTCGCGCCGTACGTCGAGCCGACCCGGGTCGAGGAGTTCGCCTTCAGCAGGGAGTGGTTGCGCGAGCAGGCGGCGACAGTGGCCGACCTGCGGCCGAACAACGTGGTCCGCCAGCTCAACCTGCCCGCGTCGTACGTGCTGATCCATCGCGTGCACGCGGCGGGCGTCGGCGTGCTGTGCCAGCTCGGCGCCACCGCCCGCTTCCGCGACGAGGTCGTGCGCTGGGTGCCCGGCTTCGGCGACGAGGCGGGCGAGTCGGAGGACAGCGCGCTCACCCTGAGCTGAGCGTCATCTGCCGGCGCCGCCCCGGCTCTCCACCGTCTTCAGGGTCTGGTTGATCACGCAGCGGTTGATCCCCTTCCTGCAGTTGCCGTTGAGGGTGTTGGTGAAGACGCTGACGCTCGACACCTGCTGGACGCCGGCGAAGGTGACGGCGCTGTTGGCCGCGGGCGCGTTCACGTTGCGCCGGCCCGCCGATATCTGCTTGACAGGGCTTTTGATGGAGGGCGCGTTCGAGGTGTCGGTTCCGCCGCTGGTCTGGGTCCCGCCGTGGCCGTCACCGTGGCCGTCACCGTGGCCGTTCGCATGGCGGGCCCGGAGCGCTCCGGGCATCGGCGCGGCCTCGGCTCCCGGCGCGGCCGTCCCCCACAGTGCCGTCACGAAGCCGATCACGAGTCCGATCACGAGTCCGATCACGAGCGCGGTGGCGGCGGGCCGTCGCACGCCCGCCGCGTGATCAAGCGCACCTGGCGTCCGCTCGCCCATCCAAGTCCCACCCACCGCTCGCGCATCGCTCCACCCGCCCCGTACGGCCGTGCGGCCCGGGACGCTCGGGCTCATACCCCGCGATCTCGGTGGTCTCTCACGGCAGGCGATCTTCTGTGCGTCCGGTGATCGCTTCTTTGCCTCGGGGTCGCGGCCGGGCGTCCGGCGGTCCGTGCCTCGACGTGAGGAAGAGCGGTACCACCCACAGCGGGCCACGACACGACGATGGGCGGTCCCGTGGGGGACCGCCCATCTCAACGAGCTGTGGACGAATCGACGCGGTGGACGCTATCGCGTCACATGCGCGCCAGCGCGGAGCTCAGCCGCCGGGACGCGCGCTCGGCCTGTCGGCGTGCCCTCTGCACGCTCCTGATCCGGCCGGCCAGCCGCTCCTGCGCCGCCTCCTCGTGCAGGGTCCGTATTCGCTCGTGCGCCAGTTCTTGATTCAGATACAGGGCGGTGGTCGGGGAGATGCTCATCTGGATCGGTTCCTTCCGGAAAATTCGCTGGAATTGCTGATCAGGCTGCGACGGGAGTCTTGCGCGGGCGCCCACGGGGACGCTTGCGGGGCACGACGACCCCCCTCAGGATGAGCTCCCCGCCCCAGACGCCCCACGGCTCCTCGCGCTCCAGCGCGCGGGCCAGGCAGGCCTTCTGGATCGGGCAGCCGCCGCAGAGCGCCTTGGCGAACTCCACGTCCTCGGGGGACTCGGCGAACCACAGGTCGGGGTCGGTACGACAGGGGATTTCGGCTTCGATCAGGTCCATGACCGGGGCCGCCATCTGCGTCACCTCTTCGAATGATTTGGTCTGGGTGTCCTCGTTGTGGGGTGTGGATTCGTGGCCGACAAACAAGAAGGCCGCGGATCCTGGTGCGGATCCGCGGCCTGGAGGTGGAGACCGGTCAGGGTATGACTGGTCCTCTCCAGGCGTCGTGCGGACCCTGCGCACCGCCGAGAGCGGCGGTGCGGATCTGCTCATCGCTCATCGGCCGGTTCACATAGACCGGACGGTGGGCGGGGTTGCCGTGGCTGGCCGGGCGTGCGAACGCGCCGAAGGCGGCCGAGCCCGCGACTCCGGTGATCAGAGCCTGGGCAGGGGCGGCCTCGCCACGCCGCAGTTTCGTCGGCGTGACAATGGCGGCCGGGCATGCGGAGGCGAGCCACAGCGTGCGGGACGTCGTCATGTTCCTCACTGGACTCACCTCCATTTCAGTGCGCTCGCCGGACCGAAGCGTCCGGCTGACTTGTCCAAGACCCTAAACCGCCGCGGCAGGGCGGGCAACCTATTTTCTACCTGCGATTTTCACGACTTCGTGACATCGGGATGGAGCGCGGGCGACACCCGAACCAAGCACTCCTGAACCACGGAGACGGCCAGATCTCCGGCGGCGGTGAACATCTGCCCCCGGGCGAGCCCGCGTGCCGCCCCGGACCAGGGCGACTCCTGGGCGTAGAGCAGCCAGTCGTCGGCCCGGAAGGGCCGGTGGAACCACATCGCGTGGTCCAGCGACGCGCCGGACACCGCCGAGGATCCCCAGGCGAGGCCGTGGGCCAGCAGCACGGTGTCCACCAGCGTGAAGTCGCTGGCGTAGGCCGCGAGCACGACGTGCAGCAGCGGATCGTCGGGCAGGTCGGCGTCGTACCGGAACCAGACGTTGTTCTCGGCGGTGACCAGGGTGGGGTCGTGAGCGGCCTCCCAGGTCAGCGCGTTCACGTACCGCGCGTCGACCGGGCGCGGCCTGGCCAGCAGCTCACGCCAGCCCGGCTCGTCGCCCACGATGTCGAGCATCCGGTCCTGGAACGTCGGCAGGGTCTCGGGGGCCGGCACCTCCGGCATGCGGGCGGCCTGGTGGCTCACGCCCGGCTCGTCGATGTGGAACGACGCCGACATCGAGAAGATGGCCTTGCCGTGCTGGATGGCCGTGATGCGCCGGGTGGTGAACGACCGCCCGTCGCGCACCCGCTCCACGTTGTAGACGATCGGGACGGCCGGGTCCCCGGGCCGGATGAAGTAGGCGTGCAGCGAGTGGACCATCCGGTCGGACGGCACCGTACGGCCGGCCGCCACGAGGGCCTGCGCCGCCACCTGGCCGCCGAAGACCCGCTGGATGCGCTCCTCCGGGCTGCGCCCCCGGAAGATGTCGAGCTCGATCTGTTCGAGATCGAGCAGGTCCAGCAGCTCCTTCAGGGCCGAATTCACGGGAGCCTCCAGCACGCGCGGATATTACTCGTCAGTACCACTATCGGGAACACTATCGGCGCCGCGGCAGAGCTCGAGGACCGCGTCGCCGTACCGCTCAAGTTTGACGCGTCCGATTCCGGCGATCGAGAGCAGGTCCTCCTCAGAGGTGGGCCCCCGCTCGGCGATGGCCTGGAGGGTGACGTCCGTGAAGACGACGTACGCGGGGACCTTCTGCTCCTTCGCCGCCGCGGTGCGCCACGTCTTGAGCCGTTCGAGCAGGGCCTCGTCGTAGTCCGCCGGGCAGGTCGCGCAGCGGCCCAGCTTCTGCTCGGCCGCGGCGGCGAGGGTCCGGCCGCAGATCCGGCAGTGCAGCGGCGCCGCGGACCGCTTCGACCGCCCGCCCGAGCCTCCCTGCCGCTCGGCCCTGGCCGGACTCGCCGTACGCGGGGACAGCCCGTCGAGGAAGCGCGACGGCCTGCGGGCGCGGCGGCCCCCCGGCGAGCGGGCGAGCGCCCACGACAGGTGCAGGTGCTCACGGGCCCGGGTGATCCCGACGTACAGCAGCCGCCGCTCCTCCTCGACCTGGTCCGGCGTCTCCGCGTAGACGATCGGGACCATGCCGTCGGTGAGGCCGACGAGGAAGACCGCGTCCCACTCCAGGCCCTTGGCGGCGTGCAGCGAGGCGAGCGTCACGCCCTCGACCGGCGGCGCGTGCTGCTCCATCGCCCTGCGCTCCAGCTCGCCGACGAAGCGGGGAAGGTCGGCGCCCTCGGCCGCCATGTCCTCGGCCAGGTCGGCGAGCGCCTTGAGCGACTCCCACTTCTCCCTGGCCTTGCCGCCCCCGGGCGGCTCGGCGGTCAGCCCGATCCCCGACAGGATCGCGTGCACGGCGGGCGCGAGCGGCTCGTCGCCCGCCGAGCGGGCCGCGCCGCGCAGCAGCACCACGGCCTGGCGCACCTCGGGCCGCTCGAAGAACCGCTCCGCCCCGCGCAGCAGGTACGGCACGCCGGCGTCGGTGAAGGCCTGCTCGTACGCCTCGGACTGGGCGTTGACCCGGAACAGCACGGCGATCTCGCGGGTGGGCACGCCGTCCGCCATCAGCTTCTTGACCGTGAGCGCGACGCCGAGCGCCTCGGCCTGCTCGTCGTCGTACTCGGTGAACACCGGCTCGGGTCCGTCGGGCCGCTGGGCGACCAGTTCCAGCCGGTGGGGTGAGCGCGTCATGACGCGGTTGGCCAGCGTGACCACCTGCGGGGTCGAGCGGTAGTCGCGCACCAGCCTGATCACGGCCGCCGAGGGGTGCTCGACGGCGAAGTTGGTCAGATAGTGGGGCGTCGCGCCGGTGAACGAGTAGATGGTCTGGTTGGGGTCGCCCACCACGCACACGTCGTCACGCCCGCCGAGCCAGGTGTCGAGCAGCAGCTTCTGCAGCGGGTTGACGTCCTGGAACTCGTCGACCACGAAGTAGCGGTACTGCTGGCGGATCTGCGTCGCGACCTCGCGGTGCTCGGTCATGACGGCCGCCGTGAGCTCCAGGATCGTCTCGAAGTCGATGAGGTTGCGCTGGCGGCGCAGGCTCTCGTATCCCTCGTACAGCCGCGCCACCTCCTCGGGCGCGATCGGCGGGGTGCGACGGGCCTTCACGGCGGCGGCCGGGTAGTCCTCGGGGCCGACCTGGGTGACCTTCGCCCACTCGATCTCGCTCGCGACGTCGCGCAGCTCGCCGCGGTCGGGGTTCCTGCGCAGGCGCCGGGCCGCCTCCACGAGCAGCGGCAGCTTCGACTCGACCACCTGCGGCGGGTCGCCGCCGACCACCCTCGGCCAGAAGTAGCTGAGCTGGCGCAGGGCCGCCGCGTGGAAGGTCCGCGCCTGCACGCCGGGCGTCCCGAGCCCGCGCAGCCGCTGCTTCAGCTCGGCCGCCGCGCGGGTGGTGAAGGTCACGGCGAGCACGCCCTGCGGCTCGACGACCCCGATCTGCACGGCGTACGCGATGCGGTGCGTGATGGCGCGGGTCTTGCCGGTCCCCGCCCCGGCGAGCACGCACACCGGTCCGCGCACCGCCTGGGCGACCTCACGCTGCTCGGGATCCAGACCCTCGAGGACGTCCAAGGAGCGGCTCCTGACATGCGTTGCGGACGTTGTTACTGGCATCATCCTTCCAGCAGCCGACCTAGCGTGTCCCGGCGACCGGTCGGCGCACGACGCTACATCGGGGAGGAACACGCCGTGGCCACCGCGGTCCGATCTGCTTTAGGCATGGGCACCGCCGCCCTCGCCGCCCTCATGCTCGCCCCGTCCGCCGCCCAGGCGGCCTCGGCGGGCGACCCCGTCCGCCGCCCCTCCGCTTCCCCCGCGCCGTCCCCCACGACCTCCGCGAGCCCGTCGCCCTCGCCGTCCCCGTCGGCCTCCACCTCGCCGTCGGCCCCGCCGTACGGCCCGAGGATCCGCACCTACGCGTACGGCTCGCACGCGCGCCAGATCATGGACGTGTGGTGGCACACCGCCGGTCCGCGGCGCCCGATCGTGTTCGTGATTCACGGCGGCTGGTGGTCCGCGGGCGACAAGAAGTACATGACCTCGATCACCCGCAGCTACTCCGATCTCGGCTACACCGTCGTCAACCTCGACTACCGCCTGTCGGGCGACGCGGCCTGGCCGGCCCAGCGCACCGACGTCATGTCCGCCGTCAGCGCCGTGCGCAGGCACGCGGCGATGTTCAACGCCGATCCCAGCCGCTATGTGCTGCTCGGCTTCTCCGCCGGCGGCCACCCCGCGCAGGCCCGGCCGGCCGTCGCCGTAAGCGCCGACGGCGGGGGGGTGGTGGCCGCCGGCGGGGGAGCCGAGCAGCACAAAGCGGAGAG